>CAXTRN010000007.1:0-36066 GCA_964246645.1 uncultured Acidobacteriaceae bacterium | reverse complement strand
GTACAACACCACGCCGCCGAAACAGCTCACCCCGAGGTCCGGCCATCCATCGAAGTCGATGTCACCCACCGCCGCACCCATCGCCCAGCACGGATAGCCGACCCCGGCCCTGTCGCTCACATCTGTGAAAGTGCCGTCATGATTGTTGCGGTAAAGGGCACTGCGCGCCTTTTCGCCCGCCTGCGCCATGCTGACGTTGGGCGCGTTGGTGAGGTAAATGTCCAGCCACCCATCACCGTCGAAATCCAGCAAAGCGACGCCGCCGCTCATCGACTCCACGATATACCTCTGCTCAGGGCTGGCAAGGTGCTTGAAATGAATGCCGGTCGACTTCGTAATGTCTACGATCTGGGGAATTTGCGCGCTCAACGCCGGTGCTTTGACGCTGGCCGCGCCGGCCTGACCCAGCACCCACCTACAACCCAGAAACAAACAGAGCAGCATTAGACTTCTTGGGGAGAACAAGAGCTTCACCAGGAAGAAGCTCGGAGGCTCAGTTCGTTTCATCGTTCTTCTTCGGCGCATCCATCCGCATGGCCTCGTACACCCCACGCAACTTTTCCTTGATGGCTTTGTATTTTTCGTACTCGGCCACTTCTCGTTTCACATCTGCTGGTCGTTGCATGCGGCGGTACAACGCGCTCAGGCGGAAGTGCACCAGCACATCTGTCGGATCGGCCTGCTCCATCGTTTGTAGAAGCGCGAGCGCGCCGGGCAGATCGCCCGTTTCCACGAGCTCATGTGCCAAACCTACACCTGCGTCCACCTCGCCTGGCGCTATCGTCAGCGCTTGCTTGTACATGTCCATCGCTTTGGCGTGTTCTCCCCGTTCTGCCGCCCCATCGGCAAGCCGAGTCAAGGATCGCGCGTCCGCGGGGTCGGCTTTCACCGCCAGCAGATACTGCGCCTCCGCTTCGCTCTTTAATGTCGCTTCAGACGACGTACGCAGCGCTTCTGCTAATTCATAATGAATTCCTGGAAGAGTCGGATCGGCAGTGAGCGCCTGGCGGTAGTTCATGATGGCGGCTTTGATATCACGCTCGCGTAACAGTTCATGCGCCATAGCCTGGTGCATGCGTGCGGAGTTAGGCGCGGCTATGGATAAACCCAACATTGCCTCCCCGGCCAGATCGGTGTAGGTGCGATAAGCGGCATATAGAATCGCCGGGTCCTCCGGGGATGCGGCCTTCAGCGCGGACACCGTCGCGGCTGCCGCTGCGAGGTCATCCGCAGCGGTTTCGAGTTCTACCAACTCCAGGCCAGCCTCGGTCCGGATCGCCGGTTCCTGCAAGCCGGGCAGCGCCGCCGCTAGATCGGCCCGTGCCGCCGCGGTGTCGTTGGTGCGATGTTCACACATGCCTAACAGCGCTTGCAGCTTGGGTATCGGCTGCGCGGCCACGGTGCGGCGCAGCAGCGGCTCGGCGCCAGCGTAGTCATGGGCGAAATATAACAATACGCCAAGATTGCCTACGGCATCGTGGTTTTCCGAGTCGGCTGCCAGCACCGCCCTGAACTCCGGGATGGCTGCTTCCGGCTTGCGCTCTGCAAGCAGCGCATGCGCTCTCTGTAGATGATCTTGCACGCCCGCGACCGGCGTTTGCGCCAGCACGGCACCATGTCCCAGCAGCAGGACCAAACACCACCGAAACAATTTCTTACAAAACACAGCACTCACAATATCAAATACGATTCGCATTGAAAAAAGAAAGCGGGAAGGGCATCGCAAAATCGCCCTTCCCGCGGTTGAAGAACACGTCTAGCTGCCTAGAAGGCCAGTCGCGCGCTCAACTGCATGTTGCGGCTCTGGTTGGAGGTGGAATTGATTGTGCCGCCTCCACTGGTCGTATCTGTGTTCGGTACACCAAAGGTGGGGTGATTCAGGATGTTGTTAACATCGGCCCGTATCGAAAGACCGATAGTTTCGCTGTAGTGGAAGGTTTTGCCGAGAGAGGTATTGAAGCTCTCAAAGCCGGGACCGTAAACGCTGTTGCGTGAAGCGTTACCGTATGTGTTATCCAACGGCCTGTGAAATGCAGCTGTGTTGAAGTAGGCCTGCAAAGTGCGATGTTGTGGGATGGGATTACCCACCAGATCCGGCCTCAGACGGAAGTTTGAACCACCTTGTTCGTTACTGTTCGCGATCAAACCATTGATGGTTGGCGTAAATGGGTTGCCGTCCTGCACCTGGAAGGTAGCCGACACACGCCAGCCGCCAATGGCCGCATCCACCAGACGGTTGCTGTTCAGGAATTTAGCCCCTTTGCCGATCGGGAGGTTATAGATAACGTCGCCCTTCCAGGCGTTGCGGATATCAAAATTTGACGGTCCATAGTTTGCCCCGAAGTTATACGGATCCTGATAATTGAAATTGCCGGCACGGCCGCCCCAACCCGAGGAGTCCGCTTCGTCCAAGAACTTGGACCAAACGTAGTTGGTATCGAAGCTGAAGCCGTGCGTCAATCGTTTGGTGGCGGAGACTTGCAATGAGTTGTAGTTCGAAATAGCGCCTGTTTGATAGCCGTTCAGGTTTAGAAATTGGGGAAATGGGCGGGCAGCCTGTCCTTTGCCCAGATTGGCTTGCGTTAGCTGGTTGATTCCGGAGGGGAAAACCAAGTCGAAACCATGGCTTCCCACATATGCTACCTGGACGGCTAGGTCCGGACCAACTTGTTTTTCGAACCCGAGGTTATACTGGTAAATCTTTGCCACGGGCGTGTTGTACGGCACATAGTTAAAGTCCTGACCGTTCTTGCTCGCAGGATTGGTGCTCTGCACCGCATAGGGCAGGGTCGCTCCCGTTCCCGCCAAGGTGGTAACAGGTGCTACACCGTTGGTGGTGTCTGTCACGTTTCCATTGGAAACGATGGCTGAGCCTTCGCCCTGACCGTACTGGTCCAAGCTCCAGTCATAGGAGTAGATACCAAAGCCGCCGCGAATCACGGTATCGGGATGCGGGGTGTACGCAAACCCGACGCGAGGCATGATGATGTTGTACTTGTTCTGCTGCAGCGCTGTGCGGCCGTTGGTTTTGTTTGCCGCGAACCAGATCGCGCCCGGAGTGTTCGTAACCGAGTTAACGATCGAAGGATCGAAGGTTGCCTGATCGTTTTTGGCGTCCTTCCAGCCGAGTTGAACCTGGTAGCGGAGACCGACGTTCAGCGTAAGGTTGGGACGAATCTTGAAATCGTCCTGAATGAAGACCTGCGGTGTCTTTTGGCGGCCAGCATATTCCGGCTGCACCTGTGCACTCCAGGACTGCGCGGTGCCTAGGAGGAAGTCTGCATAATCCACACCTGAATTTTTATCAGCAAGGCTGCCTCTCGTGTAAGAACCATTGAAGTTGAACGATCCAGGGTTGATGTTGCCCCAAGCTGTCGAATTGTCTTCGTTGACGAGGAACTCACCCCCGAAGTGCAGAATATGACGGCCACGGATCAAGGTCACTACATCGGACGGATCGAAAACATGCTCCTTGTAAATGGCATTGATACCGTTACCTGGACCCAGAAGTCCACCGCTGAAACCAATGTTTGGGAATCCATCCGCTTTCGCATACTGCCAGCCAAGCTTTTGAGGGAAGCCTTGTCCAAAGGTCGGACCCACGAAGAAGTTAAGCTGATTTGTGTAACCAAAACGGGCTTCATTCACAAAGGTGCTGCTGAAGGTGTGAACGTCAGTGAGCTGCGCATTGGTGCTGTCTACGTCAGCGGTATAGCAGTTGATGGGACAGATGTTTTGGCCGATGTTGAGATAAGGATTATCGCGCTTGGCCACTGTTCCAATTATGTGATTCTTTGCGCTGACATTGACGTCAAAGCGACCAAAGTATTTCTTGAATGGATTAGCCTGATTTCCCTGGTAGTAGTAGTTGTTGCTGTCAGAAAAAGGCGTATATTGCTTCGTGAGCGGATCGAAAGCCGCTACCTGCACGTTCCCAGGGCGATTTGGTAGCGGCAGGTAAGTTTGAATGTTCGTGGCGACCTTATCGAATCGCGTGCCCGGAACGATGTTGCCCGCAAAGGGTGTACGGCCGAACTGCCCGTTTGCATTTACCTGTGTTGCCGGATCGTAGATACAACCGGGTGTGCTGCCCGCAGAGGTGGGCGTCGTTGCCGCGCACGTCTGGCCGGGGATCAAAAATTGTGAAAAGTCGCCCGCACGCTCAGCGAGGGTTGGCACAGTCGACTCGCCGCTGACTGCCGAGTTATTCGTGATTTGATCGTAGTTGAAGTAGAAGAACGCCCTGTCTTTTATGATTGGGCCACCGATGGATCCGCCGAAGTTGTTAAACCGAACCCGGTTTTTCTTGATGGGTTGACTATTGAAGTTATACTGGTTGGCGTTGTACGCGTCGTTTTGGTTGTATTCATACGCCGCGCCGTGGAACCCATTCGTGCCGCTCTTGCTGATCTGGTCAAACAGAATGCCACCGACGCCATACTGCGCAGAGAAGGCCGAAGTGCTGATTTTGACTTCCTGTACCGTTTCGAAGACATAGGTATCGGCATTGGCAGAGCTCGGCAGCGTGGACTCGGCGCCGTCCGAAAGAATGGAGCTGTAAGGTAGGTTGCCGTTTACGGAAACAGACTGACCTGGCGTATTGCCGAGCGGGGCCGAGGGGGTCGCCGCCGCGCCGGCGATCAGCGTAGTGAAGTTTTCCCACGTGGGGCCTGTACCGCTACCGCCTGTATTGGGGAGCTGGTTCAGCGTCTTAAAATCCAGCGTCGCGGATTGATCACCACTTTCGGTCTGAATCAGCGCAACGTCGGTGTTAACCGTTACTTGTTCGCTGGTGCCACCGATTTTTAGTTGACCGTCCACTGTGACGGTTGCCACATCAAGATTCAAACCGGTACGTGTAAAACTCGCGAAGCCACCTTTATTAAAAGTAACGCTGTAGTTGCCGGTAACGATCGGACCTGAATCGTACAGGCCGTCTTTGTTGGTGGTAAACGTTTTTGCGACGCCTGTTCCCGTATTCAATACCGTGACTGTGACATCGGTAAGCAGGGCACCGCTCGGATCTGTGGCGGTGCCGCGGATGTCGCCTGCATTGGCCGCCTGCCCGTGAGCGGCGGATGTTCCTATACAAAGGGCGGCTATGGTTGCCGCTCGGCGGATTCTGTGTTTCATTTGCAACTGCCTCCAAATGGAACTCGCGAGCTTGCGCCCGGAGGTCCTGTTGATACATTCGCGAACCGGAAGTTCGTCCTTTTGATTGCGAACACGATATAAGCCGCCGTATTAGAGGTCTGTCAAGCAAAAAAGCCATTCAGCCGCAAAAACCATACACACGAGGGTGGAAACCGACCTCCATCGAACGGATGACCGGGGCGTAGGTCTAAGGGTTCTCCTTTTAAGAACAACAGACCCTGGAGAAAGCGGCAATAGCACTTTCGCTTCGCAAACAGCGGGCGGTGTCGCGAATCGGAACGGAGCACGACCGTTGGCGGCCGGTGGGCACTTTGCGGCGGCAGGAGCGCAGGCAGGGGCGGGTCGTATGCAGCCCGCCGACACAGAATATCTGTTATCAGACATAGGCGTTGTACTTGTGCGGTACTTTCGAGTACCCGGACGTGCTCCAGATCAGCGAAAACCAGGCGTTTGCGATGCCATAATGGGTTGTGCACGCTTTGATCCGGTACGGGGTTTTGGCTTTGGCGACGGTGGCGGGGTCGGCTAAATGGGTGGAACCGACCGCCGAAATGCCTGCGTACTATCGCGTGCCGCCGGTGCATGCGTATGCACCGGTGTTAGGCGGCGAACAGCTAACCGGACCTGCTTTTACGCATGGGTACCAAGTGATGGCGTATCGGATGGCGGCAAAAATTGAGCGCGTGCTATATGCGCAGCCGTGCGGTTGCCGCTGCGATCTGGCACTGCGGCACAAATCCCTCCATTCGTGTTTTGAAGGAACCCATGGCGCGGCGTGCGCAACCTGCATGCGAGAGGCGGTGTACGCCTACCAGCAGACGCAGATGGGAAAGACCCCTGAGGAGGTTCGCGCGGGTGTGCTTCGCGGCGAGTGGCAACATATCGATGTGCAGAACGCTGCGATGTGAATCGAGGGCTGATGCATAAGGGCTGTTCGGCAATGCGTCGGCCTACTCCTGACGTTCACGCTGGGCGTCGCGGTAGACCTGCAGCGTGTTCTGAGCGATTCCCTGCCAGGTGCGTTCGCTGAAGCGCATGGCCACGACGGCGTTTTCAAGCGTAACGCGTAACTGGGGGTCCTGGGCGATCCGTGTGATCGCTACGGCCAATCGTTCGGCGTCGTTTGGGTCGATTAATAAAGCATTAACGCCGTCGCTCAACAATTCCTCAAATACTGGAAGGCGGCTGGCGATGACGGCTTTGCCAAGCGACAGGCCTGTGGCTAACGCGCCGCTGGTAGTGATGGCTCGGTAGGGATAGACGACGGCTATCGCAGCGCGGTAAGCGGCAACCAACTGCTCCGCAGAGCAGAAACGCAGGTGAAAACGGACCCGGCGCAAGCCCAGCGCTGCGGCTTGCTGCTGGAGCGCCGTAAGCAGCGCAGGGTCGCCGGTGCCGAGTACCACCAGGTACACGTCGCTGAGGCGTTCTTCCACTTTTTGCCAAGCCTTTAGTAGAAGGTCGACACCCTTATAAGGAAAGATGATGCCCTGCCAGAGAACGAAGCTGCCGCCTTCCGGTACGCCCAGGGGGGCCCCGGGTTCAGTCACGTTTTCTGCGGGTACGTCAAAAAAAAATGGACCGTGGGGGATGACGGCGAGGTGGGTTGCCGGTACCTCGAACTCCGTTTCGAGGCGATGCTGAATGTACACAGAATGGCAAATGAGCTTGTCCATGCGGTGGTAAAGGTCGCGATACAGGGTTTGGTGGGCGTTGCCGGTATCGTGCGGCAGGAGGTCATGGACGGTGAGCACGGTGGCGACTCCCCGCCACGCACAGAATCGTACAAACCATAGATCCAGCGGCCAATGGGAGCGCAACAGCGGTAGAAATTGGATGTGCAGGACCTGCGGCGGGCGGAACACGAAGCGGACTGTGAGTGCAAGCAGGTTGACCGCGCCTTCCAGCAGTTTCAGCATGCGACGCAGCCCACGTGGAAGTTGAAGACCGCCCACGATATCTACCAGGCCGGGCTGGGGTCGCAACCCGCGGTGGGTGAAGCAGTTTCGGTCGAGGTAGTAGGTCATGCTGCCTACCTGCACCGCGACGCCGGCCTGTTGAAGCGCTTTGGCCAGGTAAGCGGTGTAGTACGGCACAGTCGCCCATAGGTCCAGCATGAAAACGCGGGGAGCGGTCGCATCCTGCGCGAAATCTGCTACCTGCGAACGACGGCCACTATCCATGATGATCGTGCACCTGGCGTTGCAGTGGTTGTGACGAGGATGGCAGCATAAAAGCTTGTTCATAGACCTGCCCATAGGCTGCGTTCATGCGATGGGCGGAAAACTCCTGTGCGAGGCGCTGCTGTCCTGCGCGACCGAATCGCTCGCACCATGTCGGATTTGAGGCGAACTGGAGGACGGCTGCCGCGAGCGGCTCCGGTTGACCGGCCTCCACCAGGAGCCCGGTTTTGCCGTCCAGCACGATATCCGCCACTGCGCCCACGCGCGTGGCGACGAGGGGCAAACCGCTGGCCATGCCTTCCAGCAAAGCCACCGGCAAACCTTCCTGCAGCGACGAAGAAACGAGGAGGTCGATGGTGCTGAAGAACGCGGGCATATCTTCCTGGCGCCCGAGCAATGTGACTTTCCCTTCCAGATGCAGTTCCGCGAGCAGTTCCTGCAGCTTGCCGCGCTCCGGACCGTCGCCTGCAATCGCGAAAGAAATTTCTGGAGCCTGTCGCAACACCAGCGCGGCAGCCCGGAGAAACAGGTCAATTCCCTTTTCCGGAGCGAGCCGGCCCACCAGACCGACGCGCAATGCGCCAGAATCAGACCGGCTTTGTCTTCTTGCGGTGGCAGCTTGAGAAAAACGGTCCGGGTCGACGCCATTGTGCACCACGCGGATGCGCTCTGCGGGCACGTGCGCGGCCAGCAGCCTTGCTCGCACCTCTTCTGAAACCGCCACAACGGCGGCGAACCGGCGTAGTACCCAACGATCTGCCGCACCATAGATTCGAAGTGCAAGGTCATTGTCATACCAAGTGTGGCATGTCGAAACCAGCGTGGGAGCGCTGCCTCGCCAAGTAATGGCGGCGTAGATATCGGCTTTGTAACCGTGGGTATGAACGATCTCGGCACCGAAGCAAGACGCGAGCGTACGCAGCTGCGCAGGAACGCGAGGGTCGAGTTGGCCTCTACATGAAACCAGGTGCAAGAGTTCTGCCGCAAATCCGCGTTCCCGGGCAACGGCGTGTAGCATAGGCGGCGGCGCGTTTGGGTTATGGAAGATTGCCAGCGCGCAACTGTTTGGTTCTGCCCGGTTGCGCTCAGCCAGCAGGCTCAGGATGACGGCCTCGGCGCCATACATGCCCCCGCTGCTGATTAGGTGCAGCACTTTCATGGCGCAACCACCCCCGAGTCCGCCGTGTTTGCTTCCTGGTGGTTGAGGAGGCCCCAAAGCCGCGCGTACAGCCGGTCGCCGAGAACAGCTTTGGCTCCCGTTTTCAGCATATCTATTCGTTGCTGTTTTCTGACCGCGCCCGTCCCCGGCTGCAACAAAGCCTCAAGCGAAGCCACGGACATACCGGCGCGGACGTTGAAACGCCCGAGAGTCGTTTGCGGTCGCGCGGTGTCGGTCGTGCGTGGGGTCGAGGTAAATATTTGGGTGTAGCCGGCGGCCAGGCAGGCGCGGCGTACGCGCGCATTGGAACGCCCCCCGGGTAAGGACATTGTTGTGATTCCGGTACCGAGCCAATCTTCCAGACTGCGTCTGGAATCGCGCAACTCCACCGCCAGTTCCGCATCCGTGCAGGCAGTGAGCAGTTTGTGGCTCCATCCATGGGCACCGAGGTGCATGCCGGCGGCCTGTAGGGTGAGCAAATCGCCGACCGTCATATAGTCCGGCCGACGACCCGTCCATCCTGCGGTAATGAAAAAGTGCGCCTGCACCTGAGCGGCCTGAAGAATGGGCAAAGCAAATTCGAGGGCCGACGCATGGCCGTCATCGAAGGTCACCTCGGGCCTAAGATGAGTAGAAGGTGCCTGCTGTTGGAGCCGGCGAAAAAGGGTGCAGTGCTCCTGGAACTCCTCGCAGGCGAGAGCATACAGGTACCGGCTGGGCTCGGGTCGCAGCTCGTGATAGATGAAGTAGAGGCTTTCCATGCGATACAGTCGACTCATCCTGCGGTAAGCAGTGGTGCTTCCAGCCTACATGGATAAGGGCAGGCTGGGAGTGACACGAAGGTTTCACAGACACGCGGCCGTCTTTGCCTGCATGCTGGATGCGGACTCGCAACTATATACAGTAGCTCTAGCTGTGTAACGAAGCTTCGGCGACCCGGGACAGGACCACCATTATGAACATCCATTCTGAAATGCAGCGAAGCCTGTCCGCATGAAACTCGACGTCGTCGTCCCTACGTACAACCGCAGCCGGCTGTTGCGCGCCGCAGTGGAAAGCTTGCTGCGCGCGCCTGTTCCCCCGGGGCTCGAGGTGCGAATCCTGGTGGTCGATAACAACAGCCCGGACGACACCGCAGCCGTTGTAAAGGAGTTGCAGGCAAACGCGTCGCTGCCGATCCAGTATGTCTTTGAACCTCGGCAAGGGCTTTCCAGTGCCCGGAACGCGGGCATCGAGGCGGGCACGAGCGAAATTGTCGGGTTTATCGACGATGATGAGCAGATCGACGCGATCTGGTATCAGGTTCTCGCCCGGGAATTTGCTGACCCGGACACGCAGTTCATCGGCGGCCCTTATCTGCCGAACTGGGCTGCGCCGGCTCCGGCGTGGCTGCCACCGGGCTACCATGCGGTGATTGGCGCCATTCCGCCGAAACCTCGGGCACGCCTCGATACAAAATTTGCGGGCAACCTGATGGGCGGCAACTGCGCCCTGCGTCGTACGGTGTTTGCGCGAGTGGGCATGTATTCGCCGGCGCTGGGACGAAGCAGCAAAGGGCTGCTGTCCGATGAGGATTCAGAGTTTTTCGGGCGGGTGCGCGCGGCCGGCCTCATCGGGATGTATGTTCCCGATTTTGCGATCCACCACTATATTCCCCGAGAACGGTTGACCCGCAACTACCATCGCCGGTGGGTGTATTGGCGCGCCGTTTCTCAGGGCGCGCATGCTCGCAAGATTCCCGAAGTGGTACGCCACCTTTGGGGCGTGCCGCGGTATCGGTTTGCGAGCGCCTTGCGTGGGTTGTTGTCCATCCCTCGGCATTACCTTGCGAAGCAAAGCAAAGGCCAGGCGTTCGCGCAGGAACTCGCTCTTTGGGACTTTCTGGGTTTCGTCTACGGAAGGTATTTCGTTACGCTTGCGAAGCTCTACCCCGAAGCGAGCCCTGCGCGCCATAACGTAACAGCTCCAGAAACGGAACAGCCGTCGTGAGCCCGGCACAGGATGCTGCTTGCCCGTGTGACACCCGGCTTATTGGGCGAACAAACTCATCCTTGTCTGGACGAATGCCCGCATCGCAGGAAAGATTCGCTGCCGAACCTCGTTGCGGAAAACAAACGCGACGGCTACGAGAAAGATCGGTAACAGCGCGAGGGTTTGCGCGAAGAACGCCATAATACTTCGCGGCGTGAAGTGAACGTCCATGGCATAGGACGCGGCGGCAAATGGCAGCGCACACAGAAACATCGGTCCCCAGATACCGAAAACAACCTGCCAGGCGCGAATCTGTACGAGTTCGCCGATGTAGCGCGGCCACAGGAACAGGTGAACGAAAAGATTCGGCACCAAAGTGCCGACCGCCACGCCGTAGATGCCGAAGCGCCGAACCAGCAGCACGCTCAGGACAAGGTTCGCGATTCCTTCGCTGATCGCCCATCTGGCAACTTTTTTGTGTCGTTCCGTGCCGAAAGCAATGGAAAATGCCGTTGTATTTGCCTGCGCAAAGATCAAAGCCACGGCGAGTATGCAAAGCACGGTGCCGGATACCGCTGCATACTGCGGTCCCATCCAGAGGCCGATGAAGGTACGTCCGCGGACCAACAGCGTGACCAGGATGGGCAGTGAAACCGCCATTACGGTGCGCGTGCCGACGCGGTACAGTGCCTGCAAACGACTGGCGTCGCCGGCAGCCTCGAAGGTACTGGCGGCAGGGACAAAGCTCGTCGTGATGCCGCCCGTGCACTGGTCGGTGTACCGGCAAAGCGAGTTGCCGATCGCGTAAAACGTAACCGCGGAGGTGGACACGAAGCTGCCGACGACCAGGTTATCCGTTTGATACACGAGCTGAAGGGCGACCGATGTCAGAAAGGCATAAAAGCTGTAGGACCAAAGCGGGCGCAGCACCTCCAGGGTCGGTCTGCGCAACAGCACGCGCAGCTGCGGATACAGCCGGCGCGCAAGAATCACGAGAAGCGCATTCCCAACGAGCGCCGCGGCAAATTCACACAAGGCAACGGAAACGATCCCACGGCCTTGCCGCAAGACCAGCACAACGCCGGTGACCCGAATCACGACCTGCACCAGCGTTACCGCCGTTTGCAGATCGTAACGGTTAAGCGCCGAAAGCACGCCGCCGAAGACGCCCATCGACATGGTCAACGCCATGTTGACGCCGATGATCAGCACCGCAAGTTGCGCGCCGCGTGCGAGATGGAGCGGCACTTTGAAAAATACAGGGAAAAAGTAGGCTAGCGATCCGGCAAGGAGGAGTACCAGAAGGCTGATCTGCAGCCTGACCCAAAGCGCAGCGGACAGCGCGGAAGAAGAAGCATCGTGATCCCCCACCGTATGCCCCTTGGAGACAAAACGCAGCACGGAGCTGCGCATGCCGAGATCCAACAGCGCCAGGTAGTTGATCGAAGAGATCGCCAGCACCCAGACGCCGTACGCCTCATTCCCGAGCCGGTGCACGATGAACGGAGAAAGGAAAAACCCCACTGCCATATTCGCGGCAGTTGCCACCCAGTTTGAAAAGACATTGCGCGCAATGTGACGAACACGCAGCTGCACTATCGGCTCCGGCTCATGGCACACACGACCACTGTTTTCACCATCGGCACCGTTTTCCGCCTCCGTCCCTTAGCTTGTTCTTGAAGCTTGTTCCTGAAGCTCGATGCCTACCGGAGCCAGCAGTAGTATAGCGGGTCGCTTTCGGTAGAAATGCCCCACAAAGGTCCGGGGTCTACAACAAAAGCTCGCGTTCCGTTGCGCTATGATCGTAAAACCCCATGGGAAAGCTCGAGGCACAGGCACAAGGGTATGCGGCTGTTGTTCTGGATCTGCCTGGGCCTGATCGGCTATACGTACGCCGGGTACCCTCTGGTGCTTTGGCTGCTTTGGCGGGCAGGTCTGCGGCGTCCCGTCGATCGCCAACCCGTGACGCCAACGGTCTCGATCATCATCGCCGCCCGCAACGAGGAAGATCACCTCGCCCGCAAGCTGCAACTGCTTGATGCCCTGGATTACCCCAAATCCCTTTTACAGATCATCATCGTCTCCGACGGTTCCCTGGATCGCACTGCCGACCTGCTGCGAGCCGCCACACCGGCAGTCACGCCTGTCATTCTTGATCGCTCGGTGGGTAAAGCGGCAGCCCTGAATCATGGCGTGCTGCAAGCCACTGGATCCATGCTGATTTTTCTCGATATGCGGCAATCCCTGCCGGGCAACGTGGTTCATGAGCTGATGTCCTGCCTTGCCGATCCGCAGGTGG
Source organism: uncultured Acidobacteriaceae bacterium (assembly GCA_964246645.1). Classification (GTDB taxonomy): domain Bacteria; phylum Acidobacteriota; class Terriglobia; order Terriglobales; family Acidobacteriaceae; genus Granulicella. The sequence continues at coordinate 23,300 of CAXTRN010000007.1, read as the reverse complement.
GCGCCGTTAGTGGAGAGCTGCAGCTGGAAACCGAGGACGGTCTTCCCTCACCCGACGGACTTGGGATTTACTGGAAGATCGAGAAAGCAACGCGCAAACTTGAATCCGCCACGGGTTCCGTGGTCGGCGTCACCGGTGCCGTGTACGCCATGCGCCGCGAATTATACCGGCCGCTGCCGCCGGGCACGTTGCTCGATGACGTATGGATTCCGATGCAGGTCATTCGCCAGGGAAAACGTGTCATCTTCCACGCTGGTGCGGTTGTGCGGGATCGGATTTTTATTGATTCTCGCAAGGAGTTTCGGCGCAAGGTACGCACCCTGACGGGCAACTACCAATTGATACAGCGCGCGCCGTGGATGCTGCTCCCGCAAAACCCTCTCCTGTTTCGGCTGATCAGCCACAAGCTGTTGCGCCTCGTCGTTCCGCTGCTATTGGCGCTGCTATTGGTAGCCTCCGCGCTCGGCCATGGTCTCTTGTACAGGGCAAGCCTTTTCGCGCAGCTCGGCTTTTACGCGTTGGCGTTGATCGGCTGGCTACAACCGCGCACGCGTCGGCAGCGCGCTGTTTCGATCGCCTACACCTTCAGCATGCTGAATGTTGCCGCGGCTTTGGCGTTTTACAATTTCCTGGGAGGGCGCGCACGCTGGTCGTAGTGGGCACCGCCGCCACGAAAGCACACGGAACACCATGGGAACAGGTATTGGACACTTCATTCCGCTGATCGCCTACCTGGGGTTCTGGGTTGCTATCGTGCTTTCGCTGGTGAAGAAACCGGTTTACGGCATGTATTACATGATCCCGTTTTTGCCCTATCGCACCATGCGGGATCACTTCCTGGATTGGCCCCTCGGTGGCAATGTCCTGACGATTCTTGTTCTAGCCGTCGTCGTCGGTGCGCTGCTGCACGGTCAGCGCTTGCCGAAAAATCGACTCGTTCCTTTATGGCTGTTGTTCGGTGGCTATCTGTATCTTTCCATGTGGATGGGGGCTGCGCTGACCACAGCGCCGGCTCCGCTTTGGCTTGCCGACGCAAACTTCGTCACATGGAAGGATTACATGCTGATGCCGCTGATCTTCTTCGCAGCGGCGCTCACCCTGGAAGATCGCAAATCTATCCGCACCGCGATCCTGATTACCGCCTTCGCCGTGGCCATGATCGATCGCAGTTCCCTCATGGAAAGTCTTTCGCACACCTGGGCCAGCTTCAACGAAGACAAACGGGATGGCGGTCCGCTCGGCTACGGTTCCAATCAGACGGCGGCGTTTCTTGCTCAGTTTTCGTTGTTTTTCTGGGGATTTTTGCAGTTTCTGAAACGCAGGAAGTTCCGCCTGCTTTCCTATGGGCTTGTAGCCACCACCTTGCTCGCTACGATGTACTGCTTCTCGCGCGGCGCTTACTTGGCCGTTGTGCTGAGCGTCATTGTTCTCGGCATCGTGAAAGATCGCAAACTTTTGCTGATCGCCGCCGTGTTTCTGTTCACCTGGCAGGCTGTCGTGCCGGTGGCTGTGACGCAACGCGTCAACATGACGCACGATGAGGACGGCCAACTGGAGGCCTCCGCACAGGAGCGCGTCGATCTTTGGACCAACGCAGAAGATACCATCATGCACTATCCCATCTTCGGTACAGGTTTCGCGACCTTTATGTACGGCGAACATGTCGCCAACCTGAAAGACACGCATAACTGGTATGTAAAGGTGCTGGTGGAGACAGGCGTCGTTGGCTTCATCATCGCGCTGGCGCTGCTGCAGGCCATGTTTGCCGTTTCCCTGCGCCTTTTTCGTAAAGCAGAGGATCCGATGTATCGCGGGCTGGGTTTGGGGTTGTTCGTCGCTTTCTGCTCGCTTGCGATCACCAACGCGTTTGGAGACCGCTGGACCTACATCGAGATCAATGGACTGCTTTGGGTTCTGATCGGCGCGGCGGTACGAGCCGATGCGCTTTCCCGTGCGGCCGACGCCTATCAGCTCGACGCTCCCGCCCCTGCCACGGCCGGCACCTATGCGTATGCAGGCTGAGCGGTGTTATAGGATCCAACCGACCTGATGGCCGTTTTACATCAATTAGCTACGGGCGACGCTGCCGTGCATGCTGCTGAACAGCGATCGTTGCCACATGTTCTTCTCGTCGTCGACGGCTTTCCGAAAACGCTTGGCGGCGGCGAGCGAATCGTGCTTCGGTTGGCCGCGCTGCTGCCGCAGTACGGCTTTCGTGCCTCTATCCTGACCTTTGCCTTGCATCCGGAAAGTGAGTTCACACCAGCACAGGCACCCTGCCCGCTGTATCTTCTGCCGCTGAGCCGTACCTACGACTGGCAGGCGTTGCGCGGTGCCTTCGCCATGCGCAAGCTATTCAAAGAACAGAATGTCGTGTTGGTGCAAACCTTTTTCGAGAGTTCCGATCTTTGGGCTGGTTTGGTCACTCGCCTATGTTCTTCAGCGAAACTGATCTGGAGCCGGCGCGATCTGGGCATCTTGCGTGGACAAAAGCACGCGACGGCGTATCGGTTCCTGCGGCGTCTTCCGCATGCCGTTCTGGCCGTCTCCGAACAGGTGCGTCAGCACGTCATCGAGGTGGACGGCATAGACCCTGCACGTATTTTCACAGTTCACAATGGGGTGGATGTCGAGGCCTCTGCGGCGGACCATAACGCCGCACGCGAGCATTCTGATGACAGACCATTGGTGCTGGCGGTTGGAAATATTCGTCATGTAAAAGGGCACGATATCCTCATCCAGGCAGCCGCCCGGGTGCTCGAGCGGCTTCCCTACGTACGCTTTGCGATCGCCGGTGAGGTGCTGGAAACAGCCTATTTCGATCAGTTGCAGGCGCAAATCGAACACGAAGGCATGGGCGCGAGCACCCAATTCCTAGGCGGTGTACGCGACCTTTCCGCGACGCTTCAGAAGGCTGACATCCTTGTGCTGCCCTCGCGCAGTGAAGGATTTTCAAATGCGCTCATCGAAGCCATGGCTTACGGTTTGCCAGTGGTGGCCACCGCGGTGGGAGGCAATGCCGAAGCGGTGGACCACGGCGTGACGGGACTGCTGGTGCCGGTAGAAGATGTAAAAGCGCTTGCCGATGCCCTGCTGGTTTTGCTAATGGCGCCCGCCCTTGCCAAGCAAATGGGAACCGCAGGGCAGCTGCGCTGGCGAGAGGAGTTTACAGCGGCAGCGATGATGCAGAAGACTGTGACGACTTACCGCACGGTGCTTGGAACAGCAACAAGGGTCACCTCCAACTGAGTACTAAAGATAGCTAAGATTTCTGTTGCCTACAACTTTGGTTGCGATATGATCAATCCGTTCGCCACTCTAGGTCGTACGAAGAGGGTACAGGTGCAGATCTGTATTCGTGGGCACGGGCAGGTGAGCCGAGGACCGTACTGCCAGGACTGGAAGATGCTTCCCAGCTTGGGTAAAGATGTGGTACTACCGCTGCGGCGGCACTTAAAGGAGCTTTATGCAGAGTTTGAAATTGTTCGCTCTCGGTGCGGTACTTGCCGCATCGTCTTCCCTGGCCTTCGCTGATCCCATTACCGGAACGGTCACTGTCAGCGCTGTAAATGGTGGCACCGATTATTTTAACGAGACTGGCATCACGTTCACCCCAGGATCTGGCAATGTGACCCTCGCAACTGGCACTTTGGCTCCGTATTTCGGAAGCACAGTTTCCTTGCAAGGTTTCGCCTACGCTAGTGCGCCCGGCACAGTGCTCTTTTCAGAGGGCGGTGATCTGTCGTACACGATCACGGGCATCACCAATCTGATCACCGTCGATTCAACCTTCCTCGATATCGCCGGTACCGGCATGTTTAGCGAGGCGGGTTACACCGATACTCCGGGCAACTTTACTCTCACTTCTTCCAACACCGCCGGAACCTACAACTTCGAAATCACCGGCGCGGCAAGTGTGACCCCTGAGCCCAACAGCTTGGTCCTGATGGGCACCGGGTTGATCGGCGCTGCTGGCCTCTTGTTTATGCGTCGTCGGACTGCTGGTGAAATCCTCTAAATCCTCTAACATGTCCTAAGCAAAAAGCCGCCTGTTAAGGCGGCTTTTTGTTGCAGTCCAGTATGGTCCTTCTAGACCTTTCGGTTTGCGTCATTCATGCGTGCTACAGGCGCATGCGGCGTAGAGGAACCGGCCAAACCGCTGACCGCCATCCATCACCGCCATTGCAACGCACACCTCCAGCTATCGCACCTGGCTACCCAAGGTGGCTTAGTGCGTCCGCTGCCTGCTTGCCTACCTGTGTGTTGGGTGCGAGGTCGGCAGCCTTTTTCAACTGCACGAGCGCGTCCGCCTTATTGCCGAGTTTGCTATAGGTCATGCCGAGATGGAAGTGAATCGCTGCGTTATTCGGCTCGGCCTTGCTTGCATCCTCAAGAAGGTCGCGTGCCAGGGAATAGGTGCCTTTGTGGTAATACACCCAGGCCAGGGTATCTGCCGTACTCGGGGAGTTGGGCAGAATCCTTCGCGCTGTTTGCGCATAACTCAGGGCCACATCGGAGTTTTCTCCATTTTCGACCATCAGGTATGCAAGATTGTTTGCCGCTGCGGCTTGGGATGAGTCCAATTGCAACGCTCGCTTGTACTCATCCATAGCCTTCGCGATGTCGCCTTTTTGCTCTTCCAAGGAACCAAGCAACATCGTAGCCCGTGGGTCATCCGGGTGACCCTTCAGCCATTGCTGCCATGCCGCAATGGCGGCTTCGATGTTGCCGGTGGCCACCTCGGCCTGCGAGTACACCTGCACGGCAGGCTCATAGGAACCGTTAATCCCGAGCGCATGTTGAGCACTTGCCTGTGCCGCTGGATAATCCTTCATCTCTAATTGCAATGCACTCAAATCGGTGTACAGCGCCACATTGTTCGGCGACTTCGCGATTTGGGCTTGAACGCGCCCCAGCGCCCGGTCCGGCTGCTTTTCCTGCAGATCGGCCGCCACAAGAAGGTTGAGGGCTGTTAGTTGATTGGGGTTCCGGGCGAGGACCTGTTCGAGTTTGGCACGCGCCTCGGGAATCTGCTTTTCCTGCAGACGAAGTTCGCCAAGATTGAGATTCGCGGCCTCATTGTTGGGATCTTTTGCGAGCGCCGTTTCGAAGTCCTTTTGCGCTTGCAAGGTCTGCTTTTGTTTCGCTTCGACCGTGCCCCGCCACACGTAGCCATCCGGGGATTCGGGATGAACGGCGATAAGACTTTCCGCGATCTGACTCAACTGGGTCAGGTCGCCACGGCTGTTTGCAAGCGTTGCCAACCCCCTGGCTGCATCCAGACTGCGCGGGTCCAGCCGCGCCGCGGCCTGCAAACTGGTCTCCGCTACGCTGTTCTTCCCTAGGTTGGCGGCTGTTTGCGCGAGCAAAAGACGAAGCCGCGCGTCATCGGGAGCATTGCTGACGGCCTTCTGAAGAAGAGTCAACGCATCATTGGCCTTGCCTTGATGCAGAAGAAGATCCGCATTCAATCGCGCAATCTCAGGATTATTGGCGTTGGTCTTATTCAGATCCTTGAGCACAGCCGCTGCCTGATCGTACTTGTCTTCCACGATCAGAACACGGGCGTATTGTGTGGCAATGGGCACGCTTTTCGCGTGGCTGCTGTGCAGATCGGCGAAGGTCGACTCAGCCCGGTCCATCTGCTTGGATCGACCATAAAAGCTAAGCAGGAGATTTGCGGGTTGATCCTTATCCGGCATATCGGAGGTCGCCTGAATGAGTGTCTGCTCCGCTTTGCCCTGATCATTGGCCTGGATATACAGACTGGCGAGCACGGCACGTGCTTGCAAGTTCTGTGGAGCGTCCTGGACCGCGGTCTGCGCTTGCTGCGTCGCCCCGGCAAGGTCGCCACCCTTGGCGAGCATGCCAGCGAGGGCAAGCCGTGACGAAGGATCCTTTGGATTGAGAGCGATCGCTTTTTGCAACTCGCCTTCTCCCGTTTTTGCCCCATTTGGACCGGAAGCCTGCAGGAGACCCAGCGAGGTGTGAAAAGCGCTGCGATTTGGAGCAAGCGCGATAGCTTTTTGAATCAAAGTCAGTGCCTGTGGAACGTCGCCACGCCGTTGCGCAATGTGAGCCAAAAGAGCATACGCATCTGCGTTGTTCGGTTCTGCCGCCAGCACAGCATTCGCCTGTTCGGTCGCACGATCCGGTACGCCACCCGCCAAAAGCATGTTGCCCAGGTCCAAACGGGCTTGCAGGTTGGAAGGGCTCAAACTGACGGTGCGCTGCAGTTCCTGATAGCCGGCCACCATGGAACCGAGCTGAATATAGGTTTTCGCCAATTCATAGTGTGCCGGGGCGAAATTGTGATCGACCTTGAGGGCGTTGGAAAATTGGATCACCGCTTCCCGATTTTTGCCTTCGTTCTCATACCGTTTTCCACTCTCAAGATATTTCTGCTTTTGCACGTTGGGATCGTGTTTGCACCCTGCAAACACCGTGGACAGCAGAATGGTTCCGACGGCGACCCGGGTTCGCTTCCATCGTTGACCGCGTGTGGCGTACATGCGACTTTCTCCTTCAGACTTCTCGGTTCCGGGCTGACCGGGCATTCGGGTTAGTTGGGAACGTAAGCGGGCAATAGAGGTGTGACCTGCTTGGCAAAGGTGACCACCCGATCGTGTGCCTGGGCGGGTTCCTCGTTGGGCTCAATCGGAGTAATCACACGGACCAGAGCCGCGTCGGTGCGGCCCAGGCGGATGGAATCAGCCAGCATGTGAAGTTTCGCCATGTAGTCGCTCGCAATGCTGTTGCCATGCGATTGGTACCAGTACAGAACCTCCTGCTTCAGCCGGCCGTCGGAGATCACATAATCGCCGACCCTGTAGCGTTTTCCGGTGCTGTCCGTGAAGTTGGTAACGCCTGACGAGAGAAACGACCATCCTGATCCGGGCAGGCAGTTCTGCGGCGAATGGATGGCCTGCCCAGTCCGCTGTGTTGGGAAATAACCGATGAATAACTGAATGGGCGCGCGTTCCGGAGTGTTGGCCGTTTGCGCGGGAGTTCCTTCCGCGTACGTGTACAGGCGATTTAAGAAGTCGCCTTTGCCCAACACTTCGAGCGTGGCAGAGTTGATGGGAATGTCGCGTCCGGTCCAAAGCCCGAAGTTGTTGGGAACTTCATTTAACGGGGCACTGGAAGGAACGCGGTCCACATCGCCGCGAACGTGAATCAGCAGCAAGGTCGCCAGTAAGCAGGTGAACACCGTCCAGAACTGCGGAGACCTCATGCCACCGCCTTTCTGAAAGATCCCCTGCCGGTCTCGAGGGCTTTGTGTACCAGATGAAGACAGCCGAGCGAGATCAAAAACATCAGCCACCCTGAAAATTCATGAAAAAAGCCTACGGCTTTATCTGGGTTCCAGTACTGCACACAAAGCCCCGTTCCCACGATCCGAGCCACATTGGCGGCTACGGCGATCGGTAAACTTGCCAGCGCGAGCACCACCTGTTTCCATCGAGAGCGCTCGAGGAAGTAACCGTAGATGACCGCCAACGTGAACAGACTCAGAAGCGAGCGAATACCGCTGCAGGCCTCAGCGACCTCCAGTTGCATGGCCGGCAACTGAATAATGTTGCCGTCCCGTAACACCGGAACACCGGCAAGCGGCAGCAGACTGCTGGCAAATCGTGAGGCAAGCAGCTGTAAAGGAAAGGTAATCTGATTGAAAACAAGCGCAGGCAGCGGAATTGCCAACAGGAGGACAAAAAGACTGAAACGCAGCTGCGCCAGCATGGCGCGCCCGGCTAAAGTCCACACCAGCCCCGCCGCCAGGAGAAGAAAGGAGATGCGGGAAAGGAACAGATCGGCGCCGAAAATGCCGACCAGCAGAAGAAAAAGGCCGCAAACAACGAGTGGCAACCCACCCCAACTCGGTTCTATCAAGGTATGGCGCAGGGCGGTTCGCTTTTCCCACAGCAGGTATGCCACAAAAAAAGGGATCAAGAAGCCGTGCGAAAAGTCCGGAAGCTCATACCAATCGTTAACTAGTTTGAGGGCAATTCCGTGATAAAGCAGGTACACCAGAACGGTCAGCAGGATAAGCGGAAGGCGAACTGCCGAAGCAGTGCGAGCCGCGACAGGTCGACCCGCCGCAGAGGAACCGCCATCGGTCAGCGGAGAAGGCAAAACAGCGCCGGAAGCGGCGGTTTGGGAGCGCAGTCGCACGTGATCACTACCACAATACAAGGATTCCCAATCCGCTGCCTGACCCTTTCAGGGGATTTCCTTGCGTGCCTGCAACCGCCGACTCTTGATGAGCAAATACACTGCGGCGGAACTGTCCCAATCGTCCGGTTCGAATGGCAGTCGAAACCCACTGCAATCTTCCGTACAATCGACAAAGGATTTCGCAAAATTGGAAAGGTGTACCGGTCGCCCAGGCGATCGGAGGCATGATGAGATCGCTGAAGATGATCGGCTGTATCGCCACTGTTGCTCTGGCCTGTGCTCATTTTGCGGGGGCTCAGCAGACGTCGCCCGCTATCGCACCGACGCTACCCGCGCCGCCTGTAGCGGGATCGCCTGCACCGGGATCGTCTACATCGGGATTACCTGCAGCCGGCCAATCCGTCAGCGGCGCGGCGGTGCGGACCCAAGGCGCCAATGTCGCGGCCGATTACATTGTCGGTCCCGGGGATTCACTCGAGATCAACGTTTGGAAGGAACCGACCGTTTCAGGCACCTTGCCGGTCCGTCCTGATGGCATGATTTCGCTCGCTCTGGTGGGCGATCTGCAAGCCGCCGGGCTCACCCCCATGCGCCTGGGCGGCGATATTGCAACGCATCTGAAAAAGTACCTGAATGATCCGGTGGTCACCGTAACGGTGCTCGCCGTCAATAGCAAGCACATCTTCCTCTTAGGAGAGATCACAAAACCTGGAGAAATCCCATTGGCGCCAGGGCTGACCCCATTGCAGGCCATTGCCTCTTCCGGAGGACTGACACTATATGCGAATGCGAAGCGCATCTATATTCTTCGCACCGCGGGGGGCAAACAGCAGAAGATCCCATTCGATTACAAAAAAGCGATCAAAACCGGTGATCTGCAGGGTGTCAGCCTGGTTTCGGGCGACACAATCGTGGTGCCATGAAGAAAATCCACCGGTACACACTTTGTTACTTCCTGACTTCCCTGCTGCCATGTGGTTGGGCACTGGGGCAAGCTGTTCCTGCGGCAGTGGGCGCCACTCCCAACGTCGGCTTTGAACTGCCTCGCATTGGGGGGAGCTTCAACTATTCCTTAAACGTTTCAGAGTTGATCTCCACGGGCTTCTATAGTTCGGGTACGGAATACACGACCAATCTTTCCGGCAACCTCGCCTATCTGTCCAGCAGCGTTAAGCATCCGTTCAACGCGGTCTACACGGGAGGCGTCCTGGCTGCCAACTCAGGACAACCTACAACCACCTACCAGGAACTTTCGCTTTCGCAGGCCTATCAAACAAAGCACTGGAATTTCCTGGTACAGGATGCCGTGAGTTACCTTCCAGAAAGCCCGGTGACAGGATTTTCCGGCATTCCGGGCGTGGGCGACCTTGGAGTGGACCCTGTCACGATCGGTCCGCAATCGGGGATCGGCACCCTGACCACCTATGGGCCTCGCGTCAGCAACACGGCGACCGGCAGCGCCAGTCGCACCATTTCGGCTCACCTTTCGGCGCAGGCGAGCGGTTACGCGAGTACTCAATCGTTTATCGGGGATAACTCGAACCAGGCCCTTGACAACCATAATGAGGGCGCCTCAGCCGGTGTGAGTTACCGTCTTGATGGACGGAACAACTTTACAGCCACGTACAACTACACCAAGTTTCAGTACACCCATAGTTCTTATGCGTTCTCCACGCAAGGTGGAACGCTGGATTATGTACGGCAATGGAATCGCCGCTTCACGACCGACGTGTACGCGGGTCCGCAATACATCACATCCAACTACGTCGGTGCCGCGCCCGCGTCTGTTCAAATTGCAGCGGGTGCAAGCGCATCCTACCGCGCCCGTGTGTTGTTCTACACCCTGAATTATTCGCGCGGAGTAAACAACGGCTCCGGGGTCATTCCGGGATCATTCTCCGACAATATAGAGGGTGCCGTACATCGCCAGTTCGGACGCGCCTGGAATGTATCCGGCAGTCTCGGGTACTCCCGTTCCACGTCGCTTGCAGCTCTTGAGCCTTATACCTTCGTAAGCGAGGGTGTCGCGGTTGGAGGGCAGGCGTCACGTAGACTAACCCGCCGTTTAGCAGCCTACGCAAGTTACACGTTGGAACACCAATCGCTATCAGGCACCGCAGTTCCGTTGAATGCATTCAACGGCATTTATCAAATTGTAGGGGTGGGGATCAGCTACTCGCCTGGAAACACGTTTTTCGGCAGATAGGACACGCATATGTTAGGTCATCGTGCATTGGTACCGGAAGATTATTTGGCGATTCTGAAGCGCCGGTGGTGGCTTGTTCTCATTCCGCTGCTCCTGTTGCCGATCGCCAGCTATTCCTTCAGTTATCTGATTCCTCCGCGATACCTGTCGCAGACTCTGGTGTTGATCGAAGGACAGAAGGTTCCGGACAATTACGTAAAGTCGGTGGTCTCAGCTGACTTGGACAGCCGCCTGGCCTCGATGAAGGAGCAGATCCTTAGCCGCTCACACCTGCAACCGATCATCGAGCGCTACAACCTGTACGGCACCCAACACCTCGACATGGATGACCGAATCGAAGCGGCCCAGCGCGACGTAGAAATCAAGCCGATCCACTCCGAAGTGGCGCGTTCCGGCGGCTTGCCGGGATTCTTTATCGCCTTCAAGGCGGACGATGCGCACACCGCTCAACTCGTGTGCAGTGACATCACTTCCTTGTTTTTGAACGAAAATTTGAAGTTGCGGGAACAGTCGGCAGAAGGTACAACGGACTTTCTCAAAGGCCAGCTCAACGACGCAAAGCGCAGCCTCGATGAGCAGGACGCGAAGCTGGCAAACTTCCAGCGGCAATATATCGGCAGATTACCGGGGCAGGAAACCGCGAACTCCGACATGCTCAGCAGCTTAAACACCCAACTCGAAGCCGCCACCCAGCAACTAGGCCGCATGGAGCAGGACAAGAGTTATCTACAAGCGATGCTGGCGCAGCAGGGGCAACCCTACACTCCGTCCAACTCACTGGCAGCGGCCGGCCCGGCAATACCGAGTGCGGTGCAGCAGGAAAATCAGGCGCAATTACAGAGTTTGCTGACACAGGAAACCGAACTGACGACCCATTACACAAGCGATTATCCGGATGTGATTGCTGTACGCCGAAAGATTGCTGAATTGCGGGCGCAGATGTCTCAGGCGCCGAAAGCTTCGGCGGCCAGCGGTTCTTCATCCTTCACTGCTGTCTCCCGCGAGCCGGCCGCGCTGCAACAGCTTCGTGCGCAACTGCGTTCTGCCGATGTCGGCATCGAAGCCAAGCGGCGGGAACAGGCGCAGCTTCAGGAGAACATCCGTACCTATCAATCCCGCATCGCCTCCAGTCCGATGATCGAGGAGCAGTACAAGGAACTGACCCGCGATTACCAAACAGCGCAAACCTTCTACGATGACCTGCTTGGAAAAATGAACCAGTCGAAAATGGCAACCGATTTGGAAAAGCGGCAGCAAGGGGAACAGTTTCGCGTGATGGATGAAGCGAATCTGCCCGATGCGCCATTCTCTCCAAAACGAGGTTTGTTTCTCGGCACCGGCGCTGCTTTCGGCTTGGCCCTGGGAGTCATCATTGCCGGGCTCTTGGAGTACAAAGACACATCTCTGCGGTCAGAACGAGATATATGGGCTTTCACGAAACTACCCACCCTGGGCCTCATCGGCTTTTCTGACGCGACCGACCGCGAAACGCGAGCTACGCTTAAGCCCAAATTCCGTTTGCGACTTCCGTTTCGGAAGCCGGGCCAGATTGCGAGTGCGCAGAGCTAAGCCATGTATAAGCGTTTTTTCGAATTGAACAGCGATCCTTTCACCCTGAATCCCGATCCGCGGTTTCTTTTCAAGATGCCGCAGACGTTGGAAGCGCTCGCTTCCTTGCAATACGGCATCACGTCAAGACGCGGCTTTATGGTACTTACCGGCGAGGTGGGTACAGGCAAAACAACCCTGTTGCGTCACACTTTAGACGCCTTGCACCGTACCCGGATCCATAGCTCGTTCATTTTCAACCCGCGATTGGACGTTTTGGAGTTCCTGGAATTCGTGCTCAGCGACTTCGGCCTTACACTGACAAACCGGACAAAGTCCGGCATGCTCATTCAGTTAAACCGCTGGCTGATTGAGTGCTTTGGAAAGAATGAACCCTGCGTCATCGTCGTTGACGAAGCCCAGAATCTTTCAGGAGAAATGCTGGAAGAGGTGCGTCTGCTGACGAATTTAGAAACTTCTTCCGAAAAGCTGGTGCAAATCATCCTTTGCGGACAGCCGGAGCTCGAAACGCGCTTACGACAAACCGATGTACGCCAATTACGACAGCGCGTTTCGTTATGGTGCCGGACACAAGCTTTGGATCAGGAAGAAACCGCCGAGTACATCACGGCCCGATTGAAGATTGCCGGCGCTGTCAAGCGGATCTTCTTACCCGAAACGGTCGCCCTGATCCAACGGGCGAGTGGGGGCATCCCCCGCTTAATTAACCTAATCTGTGAAAACTGCCTTATTTTTGCGTATGTCGATCAGGTCCATGAAGTCACGCCTCAACTCGCTTCGGTCGTACTTCACGATTTGCGACTCGAAGAACCGCCCACCTTCGGAGCCGTATACAGAACCTGATTGCAATGACGTATTTCTTACCGGTACCCGCGCAGTCCATCACACTGGCAGCCTGAAGGAAGCTAAACGATGAGCAAGATCTATGAGGCGTTACTTCGTGCAGAGTTAGAGCGTTCCGTTTCAACTGCGCGTTCCGGCGGAGAATCCGCAAGCGTTGTCGAAGAGGTGAGGATGCCGGTCGAGGAGTTTGTGCCCGTAAAGCTGCCTCCCCGCGTGTCTGCCAGAATCTCTCCGGAGATTGCTGATCCGGACCTCGCGTTCGATGACTATCGCACGACGCCACTCGCCTCGGCGCTTGATCTTTCCACTGTCGCTCAACGAGCCTGGCACCCTCTTCTTCCCTCACTGCCGGCGTTGGGGGATCGGGGCTCAGAGGTGGAACAGTTCCGCAACCTTCGTTCCCACCTCAGCGAGTTTCGCGATCAGGGTCCCATGCGATCGATCTTGGTGAGTAGCGGATTACCCGGTGAGGGCAAGAGCTTTGTCGCACTAAATCTCGCCCTATCCTTCGCTCGCCATAAGGGCAACCGCGTTTTGCTGATTGATGGCGACATGCGTAGAAGTTCACTCCACCGCCTGCTCGGCGCGCCGCGAGAACCTGGTCTGGCAGAGTATCTTTCAGGGGATGCACAGCTACTTGAGGTGATGCAGCGCCCCCAAGGAAACGGTACACCGCTGCTTAGCCCAGGGTTGGCTTCGCTTACCTTTATCGGAGGCGGCAAAGACGGCGATAAAGCAGGCGATCTTGCCTCGAATGCCCGTTTTGGCGAGTTGATGAGCGTGGCTGCCGCTACCTTCGATTGGATTATTGTCGATTCTTCTCCGGTAAATCTTGTTTCGGATGCAGTAAGTCTTTCACATGCTTGTGATGGCGTTTTATTGGTAGGGCGGGAAGGCGTTACAAAGTACAAGACGGCGCAACAGGCCCAGTTACAATTCAAAAGCGCGAATGTGCTGGGTTTTGTGCTGAATGCCATGCGCAAGCTGCCGCCGAAGAGCGATTACTACGGCAGCTACGATAGTTACAAGGCGGAAGGTTAGGTCGGGGTTTCAGCTTAGGATGATTCGTTTTCTCAACGTCTACTATCCCACTCGCACCGTTGTGCTCCTGCTTTGCGAGGCCTTGATCGTCGGTGGCTGCTTTCTTGTGGCTACCTTTATATTGCGCGGCCCCGACGCGTATCTCGCACTGAACTATGAGCAGGGATATATCAAAATCGTTGCGATCACCGCGGCGAGTCTGATGTTCTCTTATTACTTTGATCTGTATGAACCGCAGATCGTTTCAGCACCGCTCGAGATCTACTTCCGCATTCTGCTGGTCCTTGGGTTTGATTGTTTTCTGCTTTCGGCCCTGATTCTATTCTTTCCCAGCATCTCGATCGCTCCCTATGTGTACGCACTGGCCTTTCTGCTCCTAACTCCCGCTTTGCTCATGTGGCGCCGCTTGTATGAGTGGGTGAACGACAAAACATTGTTTCGTGAACGAGTGTACGTTCTCGGCGCCGGCAATTATGCGAGCTCGATTGTCAATTCGCTGCGGGTACGGCGCGAGTTAGGCATGGAGGTCACAGGGTTCCGTGACATACGTCTGCTCGACAAAGCGGCGAGAAAACAGGTGTGGATTGAGGAACTCGCACGCCTTTCAGAGGTAAGCCCTGCCGTTCATCGCATCATTGTGGCAGTGGAAGACGCCCGTGATGAGCTTCCCGTTCAGGAATTGCTGAACTTACGGTTCGCAGGAATCACCGTCGAGAATGCAACCGATCTTCACGAACGGCTTTCAGGCAAAATCCAGCTGGATGGGATTCGGCCAAGCAATTTCCTGTATAGCAACGGATTTCGTATCAATCGATCGCAGCAATTCATCAGGCAAGTTGCGTCCATGATTGCAGCAACACTGGGGCTGCTGTTGTTTTTGCCGTTTTTCCCGTTCGTCGTTTTATGCATCCGTCTCACCTCTCGCGGTCCCATCTTCTTTCGCCAGACCCGCGTAGGTATGGGAGGCAGAGACTTTTCTGTGTACAAGTTCCGATCCATGTTTGTCGATGCCGAGTCCGGCGGAGCAAGGTGGGCGACCAAGAATGATCCGCGCGTTACAAAGTTTGGTATGTTCATGCGAAAAACACGCATCGATGAGATCCCACAGCTTTGGAACGTGCTTCGTGGAGATATGGGCTTCGTCGGGCCCCGCCCAGAAAGGCCGGAGTTTGTTCCCATGCTGAGTGAACATTTACCGTTTTATTACTTGCGGCATCTTATTCGCCCGGGCCTTACCGGTTGGGCCCAGGTGCGCTTTGGTTATGGAGCAACCTTGGCAGAAAGCCGCGAAAAGCTCGAATATGACTTGTATTACGTGAAGCACATGTCCTTGGGACTGGATTTGATGATCATGTTTGAAACCATCAAAACGATACTTCGGCGCCGCGGCGCGCAATAATTCTGCGAAGTAACCATCTCACGATACTTTGCCACGATACTTTGCGGCACCTTATCTATACCGCAGTCATCTTTTCCGCTGTCTTCACATACCAGGCTGCGGTTTTTTCAAGGCCCGCGCGGAAGCTGGTCGTGGGTGCGTAACCGAGCTCCCGTTGCGCTCGAGTAATATCCGCCTGGGAATGAAGAATGTCGCCCGCGCGCAAAATACCATGCTTCGGTTTCTCTCTAAAGTGCAGAATGTCCGCCAGTTCCTCATATAGATCGTTCAAGGTGTGCGTGTGACCTGTGCCCACGTTGAATACCCTTCCCGTCGCTATGGCCGCGGGCGCGACACAGGCCAGCAGGTTGGCCTGCACCGCGTTCTCCACATAGGTGAAATCCCGGCTCACAGAGCCGTCTCCGTTAATAGTTGGCGTTTCCCCAGCCAGCATTTTATGAACGAATTGGGCAATCACTCCGGAATAAGGGGAATCCGCTGCCTGTCGTGGACCGAAGATGTTGAAATAACGCAGACAAATGCCCTCCATCCCGTAGACGCGACAGAACGCCTGTAAGTAATGCTCGCAGGTAAGTTTTTGCACCGCATAGGGAGAAAGCGGCCGGGGCGTCATCTCCTCATGCTTCGACTGCCCTTCCTGATCGCCGTACGCTGAGGATGATGCGGCGTAAACGATTCGCTTCACACCCGCGTCACGGGCCGCTAACAGTAGGCTGAGCGTTCCATTGATGTTGGATTCGTGGGACGTGAGGGGATCACGTACCGACCGCGGAACAGAGGCGAGCGCGGCTTGGTGCAAAACGTAATCCACGCCCTCGCAAGCCGATCGCATCGCGGCTCCATCCTGCAGGTCGGCAACCTCAAACGAAATCGCAGGCAGGATTTCCGTCAAATTTTCCATGCGGCCGGTTGATAGATTATCGATTCCCTGTACCGCGTGCCCTTGCGCCAGCAAGGCACGGGCCAGGGTAGAACCGATAAAGCCCGCGATGCCTGTAACGAGATATCGTGCCATGACAAACCTCCGCTTGTCTTCGGGTGCGCCCGGTTTAGACCCTTACCGCTCTGTGTAGCTCACCGCCAGCTTGCAGTTCCGTCTATGCCACTTCCGTCCATGGACGCAAACCGTCCAAAAGGTTAGGCTATCCTCCCAGAAAGGATCTGTCGAGCTTTCATGCCGCACCGAATGCGATAATGACCCTCAATATGCCATTAGAAGATGTACAAACAGCTGCCCCGGACGTTGCCGAGCGGTTGAAGAAATTTCAAAACCGCACTGCAAAAATCGGCATCATCGGATTGGGCTACGTCGGCCTTCCCTTGTCGCTTCTGCTTTCAGAGGCGAACTTCCGTGTCACCGGCTTTGACATCGACACACGCAAGGTCGAGGATCTCGAAGCCGGGCGGTCGTATATTCTCCGGATCACGGAAGATGAGATCGGCTCGGCGCGGGCGCATGGATTCAATGCGACTACCAATTTTGCGCAACTGGCCGAACAGGACGCGATCGTTCTGTGTGTGCCCACGCCGCTCACCCATCATCGTGAACCTGACCTCAGCTACATCACCGCGACGGGGCACGCGATTGCGCCATGGTTGCGCGATGGCCAACTGATTGTGCTGGAAAGCACAACCTATCCCGGCACCACCGACGACGTGCTGATCCCCATCCTTGAGGCTGAAAATCCAGCACATCTCAAGGTTCACAAGGCTAATCAGGACGGTCCGGGATTTTACGTTGCGTTTTCTCCGGAGCGGGAAGACCCCGGCAACACCACCGTCGCCCGCTCTGCTGTCCCCAAAGTCGTCGGGGGTCACGACCCTGTCGCCTCCGAGCTGGCCGCCGCGCTGTACGAGACTATTTTCGTCCGCGCCGTTCGCGTGTCGACCACCCGTGCCGCGGAAATGACCAAGCTGCTTGAGAACATCTACCGTTGCGTGAACATCGCGCTCGTGAACGAGCTGAAGGTACTTTCTTTGCGCATGGGTATCGACATATGGGAGGTTATCGAGGCCGCCGCCACGAAGCCTTTCGGGTTCCAACCCTTCTTCCCAGGGCCGGGCCTCGGTGGCCATTGCATACCGATCGACCCCTTCTATCTTTCCTGGAAGGCGAAGGAATACGATTTCAACACTCGCTTCATCGAGCTTGCCGGCGAGGTGAACGAAGCAATGCCTGAATTTGTGGTAACGCAGGTTGCACGAGCCCTCAACACACAAAGGAAGCCGCTGAACGGGGCTCACGTCCTCATGCTAGGAATGTCTTACAAAAAAGACATCGACGATCTTCGTGAGTCGCCTTCGCTCACGATTATCGAGCTTTTACGGCAGCAGGAAGCCGTGGTGTCCTATAACGATCCATACCACCCCACCGTGGGACAGGGGCGGCATTACCGCCTGAACATGACCTCTACGCCGTTAGAAGACCTTTCTCAATATGATTGTGTGCTGATCGTGACAGATCATTCCGACTACGATTACGAAACGATCGTGCGCACTTCGCAGTTGGTAGTTGACACACGCAACGCCACAAAAGGCATTCAGGCCTCCAACATCGTTCACTGCTAACAGGTAAGCATTTGCATCTCGAGTGGGGTGGCTACGGCCATCCCACTTTTTCGTGCCTGCAGACTCGACCCGGCGATGAACTCACTCATTTGTTCGCCTGAGTGTGCCTGCCAAGGTGTTCCAAAAAGGAACAGTTGTACCCGCGTGTACATCCTTTGGGAGTTATGCCATCCGCACCGGCCCGTTATGGTACGAAATCCCGTTTCTCTCCACCCGATAGGTGCGATGATACCTCGTTTGTGCTAAGTACCAACCTGAATACCATTGCTAAACTCGGTTCATTAACAAGACTGAAGCGAGAAACATATGTTGAACCTGAAAATTGCTGCTATCCTCTCCGTCGCTGTTCTATCCGTCCCTGCTGTCGCGCAAACACGCTTTTGTGTCGGCGGAAACCTTGATCAGCTATCGTCGACCGAACGTGCCTCATGCGACGCCACCATGCATGCGGTTCGCCAGGCGGTGAGCAGTACACCCGCGCCGGACGACTGGCATTTCGTCGTTGTTTGCGGGGAGGATGGCTGGAAGCAGTATGCAGCTTTTTCCGCACAGGATGAGACTTCTTTGAGCGCAGCGGCTGCAGATACCGATCGCGAGCAACGTGTTACCTATTTCCGGGAAGACCGACTTCGCGCCCCGCAAACGCAAGGTCTGGAAAAATTAGTCGCCCATGAGGTCGCCTCCGTTCTGCTCAACACCCATGACGAGAACGCGATCCAGATTCAAATGGCAGCTTGGGAACGCAAAAGTCTTGTGCAACAAGCATCGCTGCGATAAGTTTCATGGAGTGCCTACTTAGAACACTTCTGGTTCATTGTTGCGATGTGCAAAGCACGATGACTCATGCCGGTAAGTCAAGCGTCACTTTCAAAGCGAACTTCAGCATCCCGGTATCGTGCTGCTATGTTGGGTCGTTATTGATCTTTGCAGGCATCGCTTGAAATAGCCGTTCTCCTGATTACGCTTACCCACTTAGGCAACGGGAGATTAACTACTTAAGGTTGGGATCTGCTTGCAGTGCCCTTCACAGTAGTTCGCACCCATGGACCTGCCAATGGGGTCACTTCTTCAAACGAAGGAACACTGCATTGGGTCCAGGCAGCAAACTATCTGCACTCGCCCGTTTGGGCAACCCCTAGCGATTCAAGTAACCAAAGGGAAAACCAGCCAGCGTGCATCCGGCTATGGCTGAACTCCAAATCATTAAACCTGGCATTGTCACACCGATCGGAGCAGGACGGCCGTATCGTTCTGCTGAGCGGAGAATTACAGTTCGCTGTGGCGGTGACAGAACTGCAAGTCACTCCGAGACGAGGGATGCTGGACCATCGAGTAGAGACGACCGCGCCAAAGCGTCGGTGAAACATGACCGGTACAAAATCGCGGAACTCTCATCTTCAACTCGACAGCCAAGCCACGGGTTCGTGCCGTGGAGCTATGCCTCGGAAGGTACAGTGTGCCCCATCGACCGCCTGCGCCGTGCCAGTTCGAGCAACGCAACTCCGCCCGTGAGCACGAGCAAAAAGCTACCCGGCTCCGGTGTCACTACGGGCGACGAGAAGACCTGCACAGGTGTCGTCGGTACGTCTGCAAGTGGCGGGACGACGGCGGCTACGTTCACTTCGCCGGGGGGCGGCAACTCCGGAGGCACCTCTCCCATGCTGAGAAGGACGAACTTCGGATCAAGCGGCATCAATGGTGGCATGGCCGCGTCTAACGGGGTCGGCTGGTCCAGGTTCCCACAGTCAATCTGAAAACGCCGTAGCGATTCCATGGGCCCCATGCGGTGATGGTACGGACGAGGATGCGGGTGGGCCGGCTTGTGCACAATGGCCGTGAGCCGATATTTTGCAGCACGTAAACGGCGAGCCGCACGGCGCTGCAAAAGACCCTGCCTATATTCCGCGAGCCAACGGCTGCAGTCCGTAGACGCGTACAGCACCGGCGCGATGCAACTCATCGCTGAAAAAAGCACCATGGCAAGCACAATCCACTGCGTGCTTTTACTCCGACGAGACCTGCGAAGGCGACTGGCCGCGGCCATCTGCTTTCTCCCTAAAAGATTTCTATGCACAGGCTACACCAGAAAACCATCTTTCTATAGGCCATTGGTAATCAAATTTGGGTACTTTAGGAGCCGAAATAAGCGTGTTGGGCCAGAGTACACTTTCAGCTACTTACACCCCACGCCTTTACGTGTCTAAAGGCGTGTTCATCATCAGACAGGTACGACTGCGCTAAGCTTTGAGGCGATGAGTCCCGCATCTTCCACCCCTGGCGCGTCTCTAAAGTCGGAACCGTCCCGGCCACGCCTGAAGCGAAGCGCTCCGCGCGCCGAAGCGCCGCCGCCGCCGCCGCCCGGAGCAAACCGTTTCTTCAACCGCGAAGAGAGCTGGTTGCTCTTTAATGAGCGCGTTCTGGAAGAAGCGGAAGACCCGACCAATCCCTTGCTGGAACGTGTAAAGTTCCTTGCGATCACGGCCAGCAATCTGGACGAATTCATAGAAATCCGCGTGGCCGGATACCTGCAGCATCTGGAAGATGGCAGCGAAATCGCAAACTCGGTGGATGAAGGAGGCATGACCCTCCCCCAGCGCCTTTCGCGCTTGGGTGACCAGCTGCACCGCTTTGCACAACAGCAGGCAAAGTGTTGGATAAACCAGCTTGAACCTGCCTTGGAAGAAGCCGATGTTCGCATCGTGCGCTGGGAAGATCTGCGTTCAGCTGACCGCGCCTTCGCTATCCGGTACTTCCAGGAGCAGGTCGATCCTCTGCTCACGCCGGTGACTCTTGATCCGTCGCATCCATTTCCTCGCGTTCTCAATAAAGCGCTCTGCCTGGCGCTTCTCCTGCGGCTAAAGCGCCAATCCACCAAAGCGCAGCGTACGCTCGGCATCCTTACCATTCCGCGCAGCCTGCCCGCATTTCTGGAGATGCCGGAGCGGAAAGGGCGGCGCAGCTTTTTGCCTTTGGCCAACTTGATCGAAGCGCAAGCGGGCAAGATGTTTCGCGGCTACCGGGTCGTCAATCAAGCCCTGTTCCGGATCACGCGCAATAGCAATCTGTACTTGCAAGAGGAAGAAAGCCGTTCGCTGCTCGAAAGCGTACGCGAAGAGTTGCACAATCGTCGCAAAGGCGATGGGGTCCGGCTGGAAATTGAGGCCAGCGCTGCTGAAGAGATTACCGATCGCCTGCGCGTAAACTTCGAGCTCGACCGATGGCAGATCTTTCCCACGGCAGCACCGGTGAATCTGTCGCGGTTGATGGATCTGTATGCCGCCGTGGCGCGACCGGATCTAAAATTTCCCGAGTTTCACGGCCGTAAACTCAAGCTTTCTCCCGGCAACAAGGACTTATTTGACGAGCTCCGTAGCAATGACGTGCTGTTGCACCATCCGTTTGACACATACGCGACGGTTGAACAATTTATTGAGTTAGCCGAGTCTGACCCGGCCGTGATCTCGATAAAGCAGACGCTCTACCGCACCAGCGCCGATTCGCCCATCTTCCGCGCCTTGAAGGATGCCGCGCAAAACAAGGAAGCCACCGTCGTTGTGGAATTAATGGCGCGATTTGACGAGGCCTCAAATATTCGCTGGGCGCGCGAGCTGGAAGACGCCGGGGTGCAGGTCTTCCATGGATTGTTGGGGCAAAAAACCCATTGCAAACTGTCGATGCTCGTGCGCCGCGACCTTGACGGGCAGATTCGTCGATACGCGCACCTGGGAACCGGAAACTATAATCCGATCACTGCCCGTTTTTATACCGATATCAGCTTGCTCACCGCGGACACGCGTATCACCGCTGCGGTACAAAATGTTTTTCGCTATCTCACGGCGGACTGGGAAGCCGCCCCGGCTGCCTACCATCCCCTGCTCGTCGCACCGATCAGTTTGGCGCCGGACCTGCTTGGCTTGATTGACCGCGAAACCGAGCACGCAAAGGCCGGCCGGCCGGCGCGCATCATTGCAAAAATGAATGCACTGCTCGATAACAAGACCATCGAGGCGCTCTATAGCGCTTCCGAAGCCGGTGTTGAAGTCGATCTCATCATCCGGGGCATGTGCGCGTTGCGGCCCGGCGTTCCCGGCATGAGCGAGCGCATCCGTGTGCGGTCCATCGTTGGCCGTTTTTTGGAGCACAGTCGCATCTTCTGGTTCGCCAACGGGGGCACATCCGAGGTGTATGCAGGCAGCGCCGATTGGATGCCGCGCAACCTGTATGAGCGGTGCGAGGTGGTCTTTCCCGTTCTCGCTCCCGAGGCTGCGCGCCGGATTCGGGAAGAAATCCTCGAAAGCTATCTTCGCGATGTCGTCAAGAGTCGCTGTTTGAAGGCGACCGGCCAATATGTCCGCATGACCCCGCGCTCCACAGAGCGGTCGGCCGCCCTGGTGAGCGCACAGGACTGGCTGATGCGCCGTTCAAAAGAGCAGCCGCTGCTGTCAGCTCCGCTTCCCCCCAGCGCCAACCAGCAGCCCGCAGCAGAGCTTCCAGCCCTTGGCGAGAGTGTGTCGTAGTGCAAAGGCCACAAGTAAAATGCTGCGCCGTACCTTGAAGCCCCACCAGAAGTCGTATAGCTTAAGGCTTCTCTTTGACATGAAACGTCAGCTCCTGACCCTGCTAAACTGAAAGCGCGACGCAGCGTGGATCTCGTCACGCCTGCCGTGCGAAAAAGGAGACCTCTCCGATGGCTCAGCACCCTGTAAGCGGCACCGACGGCAACAATGGCAGTGGAAATGGTATGGCGCCCAGCCTTCGCCTGAAGACCGGTTTGGCGGAAATGCTAAAAGGCGGCGTCATCATGGATGTGATGAGCGTGCAGCAGGCCCGCATTTCAGAAGAAGCCGGAGCTGTCGCTGTGATGGCCCTGGAGCGCGTTCCAGCCATGATTCGTGCCGAAGGCGGTGTTGCCCGCATGGCCAGCCCCAAGCTGATCAAGCAGATCATGGCCTCGGTGACACTGCCCGTCATGGCGAAGGCCCGCATCGGTCACTTTGCCGAAGCGCAGGTACTCGAATCGCTTGGCGTGGATTTTATCGATGAAAGCGAAGTGCTCACGCCGGCTGACGAAACCTACCATATTGATAAGCACGCCTTCAAAACGCCTTTTGTCTGCGGGGCGCGCAATCTCGGCGAAGCGCTGCGTCGTATTGCTGAAGGCGCCGCGATGATCCGCACCAAGGGTGAGCCCGGCACCGGCGATGTCGTCCACGCGGTGCAACACATGCGGCAGATCGTGAAGGAGATCCGCGAGCTTACAGTGCTGGGCGATGAAGAACTGTACAACGCAGCAAAGGTCCACGGCGCCAGTTACGAGCTTGTCCGCATAGTGGCCAAAGCCGGCAAACTGCCGGTACCGAACTTTTCCGCCGGCGGTATCGCCACCCCTGCCGACGCTTCGCTGATGATGCAACTTGGGGCGGAAACCGTATTCGTCGGCTCGGGTATTTTCATGAAGGAACGTGCGACGCCCCTTGATGTTGACCTTTGGAGCGATGT
>CAXTRN010000006.1:0-37924 GCA_964246645.1 uncultured Acidobacteriaceae bacterium | reverse complement strand
CTTTTACGGAGTGTTGCGTCGGTTTGGTTTTTAATTCCTGCGCCGCCGCGATCCACGGAATCAGCGTGACGTGGATAAAACAGGTGTTGTCCCGGCCGAGTTCCTGCCGCATCTGCCGGATGGCTTCGAGGAAGGGCAACGACTCGATATCGCCGACCGTGCCGCCGATCTCCACCAGGGCCACGTCGCAGTCTGCGCCGATTTTCTTCGCGGCGGCCTTGATTTCATTGGTGACATGCGGGATCACCTGGACGGTTTTGCCGAGGTAATCGCCGCGGCGCTCCTTGGCAATGATGCCCTCGTAGATGCGGCCGGTGGTCAGGTTGTTGTCGCGCGAAAGCTTCGCATGCGTGAACCGCTCGTAATGCCCGAGATCGAGATCGGTTTCAGCACCGTCATCGGTGACAAAGACCTCGCCATGCTGAAAGGGGCTCATCGTCCCCGGGTCCACGTTCAGGTAGGGGTCGAACTTCATGAGGTTGACACGCAGCCCACGCGCTTCCAGCAGGCAGCCGATCGAAGCCGCGGCCAACCCTTTTCCGAGCGACGACACAACGCCGCCCGTCACAAAGATGTACTTTGCCGACACGCTTCTAACCTCTTGCTTTGGGAAATTTGATTGTGCCGGATGCGCACGACCCAGTATATCGCGCGAGCTGTTCCACAGCCTCGGTGGTGAACAGGGATGCCGCGGTAGGGTTGTGAGCCTCTCCTGATGCACCTCTCCGAGCATGTACTCTATGGGCGTGCAGGATTTCTGCGTTGGCGTCGTGCCCTGCAAACGCCTTTCTTGAGGAGCCTATGCGTACGCCGCAATTCAACGTCGGACCGCGACAACCGAACCGTGCCGATGATGTTCTGTCGGTGCAGCAACTGCTGAACCGCCACGACGTCGTCGGGAAGTTTCCACGCTTGATGGAAGACGGCATCTTTGGCCGGAAAACGGCAGAGGCGATCTATCGCTATCAAATGAATGTCCTCAAAATGAACTTCCCTGATGAGATCGTGGAGGTAAATGGCGGTACGCTCAAGAAGCTGCTGGAGACTGCGCCCCCGAAACACTCGCCTTTGGGGCCGGCAAGCCCTCGCCCAAGCTCACCAGGTACTGACCTGCCCAGTGGCGGAAACAAGGAGGGAAATCTCACCGATGCGCAATATGCGGCAGCAGCACAACGGATCGGGTGCGAACCTGCGGTCATTAAAGCAATTACTGTGCAGGAGTGTAATGGACCTGCGTTCGATTCCCAAGGCAGGCCTGTCATTCTCTTCGAACGCTGGTGGTTCAGCTCCTACACACGCCATGTTTGGGACAAAACCAACCCGAATGTCACTTTAGCGAAGCATCTTCGTTACCCCAATGGAAAGATCAACATAAAAGCGGAACATTCGTTTACAGGAGGAGTGTATGTCTGCTTCGATGAAGCCTTCCGGCTCGATTCTCATGCTGCTTTGCTATCAACATCTTGGGGAAAGTTTCAGATCATGGGATTTAACTACAAGAAAGCTGGTTATGACTCGCCGGAAGCTATGGTTGCAGCGATGAGACGATCGGTTGATGACCAACTACAAGCCTTTACTGGTTTTGTTCTATCCGACCATGTCCTCACCTCGGCTTTCCAGAACAAGAATTGGGCGGCTCTAGCCAGTCACTACAATGGAGGAAGCTATCAATCTAACGATTACGACAATAGCTTACGTTCTCGCTACGAAGCGCTTACAGGAAAGGGTTGAAATCGTGAAAAGCATTTTGTGTGTTTTGGCAATTCTTATGGCTTTTCGCGTTCCTGTTGTCGGTCAGGTCGTTTCACGGCCGCTCACGTTACAGGAATTAGTGCTTGCGCGCAGTAAACTATCCACGCAGATGATTCCTGCCTACAGCGACTTTTTTAACGTCCAAAATAAACAGGCATTTGCCTTGCCAGGGCCAGGCAATGAGAGCACCTGGCTGGTTCCGGTTTTTTACAACGCAAAAGCCGAGCAGGGTGGAGGCGAACAGTGCGGAATTTTTGCAATTCGATCCAGTGGTGCCGTTAACTTTACAGAAACATTTGGCCCGGAAATTTATAAAGGAAAGTTCGGGCCAGACACGAATATCAATGTAAACTGCGATCATCTACAAGCGATAGGCTTCATGGCAGCCTCGCAGGGTAAACCTCCACGTCTCGTGTTATCCATAGCAGCATCTATGTTGGCTAGTATAGGAGATCGTGAATCGATACCTTGGTTCCTTGTATTTGATTGGGACACCGCTGCAGGGCACTACAGCCTAAACAAGTCTCTTTCAGATGCGCTTTACAAAACCAAGGCTTCGATTGGAACAGTTCCACAAGCGAAACGCTTTATACAAGCTCATGAAGCAAAGTGAGGCGTAGAGATGCAATTGAAGGCACTCTTCACAATTGCTTTTTATTGCATGATGGGGGTTTCGGCTCAAGTGCACTCTCGGCCACTCTCCTCCGCAGAACTGGCAGCTGCTCAAACACAGATATCTCCCAAACTCATCCCAAACTTTTTCGAATCGCTTGATACACAACCTACACAGTCTTTCGCTGTCTTAAATGGACAAGGTCCTGACATTCGGATCGTCCCGGTCACTTATATCGGTAGAGCAAACGAAGCTGAGAAACAGCACTGCGGTGTCTTTATTCTGCTAGGAGGCAAGCCGCCCATCTACTCGGAGACCCTCAGCCCGGAACAGAACAATTTACTCGAGTGTGATGGCGTGAAGGCGATAGGCTTCATGGCGGCTCCTTCCGGCCAGCCTCCGCGACTGATTCTGCAAATTGGCGCTTCCTTGCTGGTTTCTATGGGAAACACGGAACGGACAGTCGATATGCTTGTCTTCGATTGGAACCCTGCGTCGAACCATTACTCATTGAACAAGTCACTTTCGGATCGCCTTGAGAAAGACAAACGTCCGACATCGACCATTGCTCAAACGAAGCGGCTGATTGAAAACTACGAGAGGCAAAAGCCGAAATGACCTTGGCGGCAGCTGGACTACAACAGGAGTTGCAGTCCAGCTGCAGAGAACAAGCGCTTTCCTCACTATCCTCAAAAGATGCGAGTCATGGAGTGCCTTGCCTCATGGGAACGTACTGCCTATCTTCGGCTCCGCGATGTAGCCAACCGGCGTAGCGCGGCCCGCGCCGCGAAACGTGGCCGAAATCCCAAACCCGAGCACCTCGTGACCGGCGAGCGGGGTGAGGACCTGGCTTACTTTTACCTGTGTGGGCAGGGGTACACCGTCGTGGCGCGGCGGTGGCATGCGACGCGGCTGCGCGGTGACCTCGATCTGGTGGCCTGGGATGGCGAAACCCTGGTCATCGTCGAGGTGAAAACACGGACGGTGCGGGATCTGGCTCCGGCGGAAACCGCCGTGGATGAGGCCAAAAAGAAGATGCTCCGCCGCATGGCGCTGGCATACCGGCGCCGGTTGCCGGAGCCGTGGCGGGATCTGGTGCCGCTGCGCTTTGACGTGGTGAGCGTGTATGACCTGCCGGCCGGACCGCAATTCGAGCACATACAGGACGCGTTTGCCCTGCTGGCAAATCGTCGGGCACCATTGCGGGCGCGTTTCGCCTGAGGTCGTTTGATCCCTGAGGCCGCTGGAGTTCATGGCTGCCGCTGGAGTTCGCTGCTGGGTTTGCCTATGTGCCTCGCCCCCTGGGTGCCGAATGGTCGGTGTCCGGTGTCTAATAAGGCAAACACCTACCCACCCCGCGAGGACCCTGCCGCCGATGAGCCTGATGGACGCACCCGTATACGATGAGCGCCGCGCGCGCCGAAACCAGGCCTTGCAAATTGGCGCCGCTTCTCTCGTCGGCCTGCTTTTGGTGCTCACCGTCCTGGGGTACATCCTGGGTCACGGCTGGCTGTTTTCCAACCTGCCCGCCGAGCATCGCGTGAGTGCCTTTTATGACGCAATCGAGGCAAAAAACTACGCCCAGGCGTACGGTGTGTACGAAAATGACCCGCAATGGCAACAGCATGGCGAAAAATACTCGGGCTATCCGCTCGCCCGCTTCACCGAGGACTGGACCGCCTACAGCCCCGTCAACGGTCCGATTACCTCGCACCACATCGACGTGTCCCGCACGGATGGGACGGGGCGATTCGGCTCGGGCATCATCGTCGGCGCGACCGTAAACGGAGATCACCGGGTGTTCCTGTATTTCAACCGCGCGGACGGCAGCCTGACCTATCCTTCGCCGCACATCATCGAGTACTAAGGGTCCATACAGTGAACCGCCGGGAACTGGCGTAGACGCGAGCGCCCCGGCACCGCATCGCCCGGTACCGCATCGAAGGCTGTATGAGTTCCGTAGAGCTTTCCACGAGCGCGGCATCCACCTCCGAAACCGAGGGTGCGCCGATTCTTTTCGGCTTCACTAACACGTATGCCCGTTTACCGGAGCGTTTCTACAGCCACGCGGGTCCACGACCCGTGGCAAACCCCCAGTTGGTTCAGCTCAATGTGGAGCTGGCGCGCACACTTGGACTCGACCCGGAGGCGCTGCGAAGTGCCGCGGGGGTGGCAGTTCTTGCCGGCAACCGGATCGCCGCCGGATCGGAGCCGCTGGCGATGGCCTATGCGGGGCACCAGTTCGGGCACTTCGTGCCGCAGCTCGGCGATGGCCGCGCCCATCTGCTGGGCGAGCTCATCGGACGCGACGGCAAGCGCTATGATTTGCAGCTGAAAGGCTCGGGGCCCACACCGTTTTCGCGTCGCGGCGACGGCCGCGCCGCGCTCGGTCCCGTGCTGCGGGAGTACCTTGTGAGCGAGGCCATGGCGGCGTTGGGCGTGCCCACCACGCGCGCGCTGGCCGCCGTCACCACAGGCGAATCGGTGCTGCGGGAAACCGCTCTCCCGGGCGCGGTGCTCACGCGGGTGGCCTCAAGCCACCTCCGCGTCGGCACCTTTCAGTACTTCGCCACGCGGCAGGATACGGAAGGGCTGCGGACGCTGGCTGATTACGCGATCAGCCGGCACTATCCCCAAGCGGCAGGAGCAGGGCGACCGTACCGTGCGTTTCTGGACGGTGTGGTCGCCCGGCAAGCGCAGTTGGTCGCCCGTTGGATGCTGCTCGGCTTCGTCCACGGCATCATGAACACAGACAATACTTCGATTTCCGGTGAAACGATCGACTACGGTCCGTGCGCCTTTATGGAAGCCTACGATCCGGAAACCGTCTTCAGCTCTATCGATCAGCAAGGGCGATACGCGTACCGCAACCAGCCCGGCATCATGCTGTGGAACCTGACACGGCTCGCCGAGGCGCTGCTGCCGGTGCTGGCACAGGAGGCAGGGAGCGATGAAGCCGCACTCCAGTCGGCGCAGGAGGCGCTTTCCACCTTTGCGGAAACGTACGAAGCCGCCTACGGGGCAGGCCTTCGCCGCAAGCTCGGTTTGATGCCCGAGCAGGAAGGCGATCTTTCCCTGGCGCAGGATCTATTGGACCGCATGGCCGCGAACGGGGTCGACTTCACCCTGTTCTTTCGCCGGCTTTACGAGGCCGCCGTCCAACCGGCAAACGACGGAAGGATTCGGTCGCTTTTTGCCGATCCGGCGGCCTTTGACGTGTGGGCGCAGGCCTGGCGCGTCCGCCTTGCGCAGGATGGAAGCCTGGCACAGGGCAACAGCTTGGAGGCGAGCAGCTTGGAGGCAGGCGACATAATCGCAGAGGAGCGCGCAAACACGATGCGAAACGCCAATCCGGCATTCATTCCACGCAATCACCTGATCCAGGCAATGATCGAGGCTGCCGTCGAACGGCAGGACTTCGCGCCATTTCAACAGCTGCTGGATGTGGTCTCACATCCATACGAGACCAGGCCGGAATGGGAACAGTACACTGCCCCGGCCCTTGCGGAAGAAAGAGTTCGCTGGACCTTTTGCGGAACATAGCGCTGCAAAGGTGCGGAAAGATGTAAGACACAGCAGGTGATGGGCCCACCAGGACTTGAACCTGGAACCAACGGATTATGAGTCCGCTGCTCTAACCAATTGAGCTATAGGCCCGTGCCCATGATTTTATCGTCACTTGCTTGTGCGTCGCCAACGGATCTGCTTCTATGCAGAAAAGCTTACTTGGCGTTGGAGCCTGGCGTTGTGCCGGTCTCCGCGGGGGCAGAGCCGTTCAGCTGGCCAAGAGCGTTTTCCGGGGTTCCGGAGGTGACATGCGTTTCACCGGAACCAGCTGTTCCGGGGTTGTTGCCGCGATACCCGGAAGCATCGGCCTTGGCATCGCCGCGGTCGCCGGTCAGCTCGCCTTTGGCGTCATTGGTTTCGTCGGTCTGCTGCGTATTGGCTTTGTTGGTCTGGTCCTGCGTCTGGATGTCTGCCATGCTGCCCTCAATGCTTTCTGCAATTTGCGTTCCGTTTTTTGCGCTCGTTCGATGTACGCCTTCCAGATATTGGATGCGCTTGCGTAGAACGCAGGCCGACGTTTGCAGGAGTAACTGGCAGGCAAACAGGCAAGGGCAGTTCCATCGTACGGAACTGCCCTTGCCTGTTTGCCCTACGTGATGCACCGCTCGGTGCGATGCAAGGTTACTGGATCTTCCAGCTCTGGTTGGAACCGCCGTTCGCGGTCCACAGAATGATGCTGGGGCCGGGGTTGGGGTTGAACTCGCTATCGTCGATCACAAAACCCGTGGCGGCGTTACGGATCACGAAGTTGGTTCCGCTGCGAGTCAGCGACCAGAGTTGGCTGGTGTTGTTGGCCGGCGCGCCTTGTTGCAACGAGATGCCGGGCGTTGTGGTGCCGTTCGCGTCGTTTAGAAACAAGCCGCTCGAAACATTCTGAATCGTGTAATAGCCTTGGCCGTTGAAGGAAAAGAACCATTCCTGGTTTGTGCCGCCGTTGGGAGTCCACTGGTACATGGCCGAACCCGAAGCGGTCGACCGTGCCGGGTCGTCGAGCACCAGGTTGCTGGCTCCGTTGGTGATGGTGTAATCGCCATCGGCCAGCACCGGCGTTTGTTGCCGCACAAAGCCGAAGATGCCCACACTGTTTTGCGTGCCCACGTAAACCTTGCCGTTCGCGATCGTGGGTGCGATGAATTTATTGCCCGCACCGAACTGGTCACGGCCGTTAGCGGCCTGGGCACTGTTATAAAACTCCGTGCTCAGGTTGTTGGCGTCATAGGCATGCAAAACGGCAGGGGTGGTGTTTTCTGTCGCCCACACGATGCCGCTGGTGTTGTTGTAAGCCGAAATGCTGGGTGTGGTGCCCGGATAGCCGAAGCTGGTGGTAGTGGTTTGCACCGGTGCGGCGACCAGTTGCGCCGCGCTTACATTGAAGGAACGCAGGTTTTGCCCAACCGAGCCGTAGAAGACATGGGCATTGAAATAGGCCGGGCTGGACCATTCGCCCCCGGGCAGCGCACCCGCGAGTTCCTGATACAGCGTGGAGTTGTTATTGGGGTTGAAGTGGCCCATGTTGTTGCGGTCCGCGACATAAATGTTGTGGTCCTTGCCTGCGGCCACAACCAGCTGCCGGGTTCTGCCGCTCGCATCGGTGCTGTCGGGCAGCAGCATCAGGCCGCCTGAACCGAGGTCGGTATCCACATCGGATTCGGAGTTGGAGTTGTACATGGTCCAGTAATCGACCGGCGCGAGGTTGTTGCCGGAAAGCGCAACCTTGACCAGCGCATTGCCGTAATCACCCTGGTTTGGAAAGCCCTGCAGGGTCTGCGTGGTGTCAAAGGTGCCGTTGCCGAGCGACAGGTACACATTGCCCAGCGGATCGGCGGCGGGGCCGGCGCCGGCGTTCCAGGGGGCGGCGTCACTGCCGTTGGGAACAAAGTCGAGGACGGCCGTTTGCGCCAGGGTCTTCGGGTTATAGGCCATCAGCCAGCCGCCATAGGGGCGGATGTCGCAGTGCGATCCCCAACTGGTATACAGGGTGCCGTTCGAAAGCAAGAGGCCGGGGCGCTCCTTATATTGCTTGGCGTCAAAGGTGACGATGCCGTTGGCGCTGCCATCCCCCGTTCCCGGGTAGGTCGCTTGTACAACCGTGGGGCTATTTGCCTGCTCCGCCCCGGTGGACAGGTCGAGGGCGTGGATGCGCTGGTAGTAGTTGCCCGCCGCATCCTTGCTCATCGCCACGAGGTACACCGTGCCGTGGGCGCCGGCGTTACGATCGATGGCCGGGGTCGCCGTGATGCCGATCTCCGGCGTGACCTGATTGCAGTTGCGGTCGTCCGAGGTGGTTTCCCCCGCCCCCAGCAAGCTTTTCTGCCAAAGTACCGCGCCGTTGTCGGCGTCCACCGCATAAACGCTGTCGTGTTCGGTGGCGACGACCAGCACGTTGTGTGTGCCTTTGCCGCTCACAGCGAGCGCCGACACATACAAAGGCTGCGCATCGACCTTGCCGTCGACGACTACATTGGCCAGAAGGCCGAAACGGGCGCTGTTGACGTTTGCCGGCGTCAGAATCGCTTCCGCTGTGTTTTGGCCTGTGCGCAAATTGTCGTTATGCCACGTAAGCACATCGGTTTGTGCCTGGGCCGGGGTGGAGATGAAAGGAACGCTGCAAACGATGCCTGAAAGCACGGAAAGAAGAAAACGGCTTTGCCGGCGTGGAGTGAGGACAAACATGGGGCCTCTTTTCAGAAAACTCTGGATACAACACTGGAAAAGTGTGGTCAGCAGCGCTGGTTTAACGACCAACGCCATGCGCTCATAGGCGCCCGATTCCAACACGACATAACGAAACTGCGAGTGAACCTGGAAGTACCAACGGAACAAAGACGCTGCTAAAGGGCAGCCGGGCTTCGCGACGCATGCAAGGAGCACAGGCGACGCGAACGGAGGATACGCCCGCCGAGCTGCCGGAAGCATCCGGCGGCTCGGTGCAGCAAACGGGCACATGAAAGAAAGCGAGCCTCAGTCAAATTTAGGAAGTATGCCCTGTGGAAGGAACCGGAGCGCGGCTTCCCGCGTAGGATGATCGAAAGCACGCACGACTAAAAACATGCCTAGCTAGACGTGATGCAAGGAAAGGAAGATTACCCATGCAAAGCCGAATCATCGGGTCCACCATGCCGGTGCTGGAGTTGCTGCTCGAGCCGGGGGAAAGAGTGATCTCGCAGGCGGGCGAGCTGAGCTGGATGTCGCAAACCATCGCTATGACCACGCATACGCAGTTCGGCGGGGGTGGCGGGTTCTTCGGCGCGATCAAGCGCATGGCCGGCGGCGGTTCCCTGTTCATGACTGAATACGGAGCCCAGGGCTACGCGGGCGAGGTCGCTTTCGCCACCAAGATTCCCGGACACATCGTGCCGGTTGAGGTTTCCCCCGGCCATGAGTTCATGATTCACCGGCACGGCTTTTTGTGCGGCACGCCGGCCATTGAGCTCGGCGTGGGCTTTCAACAATCGTTGGGGGCGGGCATCTTCGGCGGGGACGGATTTTTGCTGCAAAAAGTGAAGGGGGTCTGCACTGCCTGGCTGGAGTTGGGCGGCGAGGTAGTGATACGCGATCTCCGCCCTGGCGAAACGCTGCGCGTGCATCCCGGCCATGTTGGCGCGTTTCAAGCAACCGTGGGCTTCGGCATCACGCGCATCCAGGGCATCCGCAACATGTTCTTTGGCGGCGACGGCATCTTTCTGGCGGCGCTCACCGGCCCGGGCCGCGTGTGGCTGCAAACGCTGCCGCTCGCCAATCTGGCACACGCGTTGCAGCCGTATCTGGCGTCCGAAGGTGGCGAAAACCGCGCCGGGGGCGGTATCGGCACGGCAGCGGTGCTGGGCGGCCTCGTCGGCGGTCTGCTCGACCGCGACCGCTGATTACTCTCGCGTCGAAGATCGTCATATGATGACGTGTTTTGAGGAGCGTGTCCCTACAATAAGGGCTTACCGTACCGGCTCTCGGGAAAACTCTTTAACATGGGGTCCGAAGGCTTCCAGCGCGGCACATTCAAATCCTTCCCGGAGGATTTGGAGTTGCGCTATGTCATTCCCGTAATCGGCCTGCACGTCCTCATCCTCGGTGCTTCGAATGATAGAGGTCCATCTTTCTTCCATCATAGACAGGGCCTCAAGAATGTACTGAGCTCGCCATTCATCGACTTCATACGTCATACCTTTTTGATCCTTTCTAAACTAGAGGCGAACCTGGAGAGCAGAAACGTATACTCCGTAAAAACCATATCTCGTCCGGGACATAAGAAGTAGTGCTCCGACTGCTTGCCGGCCGGAACACCATTTAAGTCCGCTTTCAACGCTAGTCCCGACGGAATAGGAAAGTGGGCCGGAATTTTCCATGCGTACCCCGAACCCTGTGGCAATTTCAGGAGACGGGCCTCCGTGATCAATGAGATGCCCTTACCATTCGAGCGCACCATAGCGATTCCGTTATGATCGTAGATGTCGACGTCTCTCGGTCGTACATTGTCCAGCTTCGAGGTCGTAGCATTGCCAAGCCGATACAGGTCTTCAGCCAGTAGATAAAGATATTGAGGCCGCACGTCTGTCATGCTGACGAGTGTAGTACGACTTAGATCAGGACAACATGTCTCCTTACCGACGGCCGTGAATCTCACAAAACAGCGGTCCCACACATTCAGCCGGTCCGCGGCCGATGCCCTGCCGTATTCACGGCTGCAAACATTCTTGCTCGTCGGTTTCGCGGTCATCGCGTATCTGCTGCTGTGCAATCTGCTGTTTCGGGAGATCCGCTGGTGGAATGCCGGCACCTTTACCTATGCGCTCGATGATCCCTACATCCATCTTGCTTTGAGCGAAGGCATCGCCGCAGGACACTACGGGATCAACCCCGGCGAGCCCGCATCCCCCTCATCCAGCGTGCTTTGGCCGCTGCTGCTGGCGCCCTTTGCGCGATTCAGCTGGCAGGTGTACGTGCCATTGGCCTTGAACCTATTCGCCGGCGTGATTACAGCCGCGCTGATTGGCTTGGTGGTCGCGCGCTGGCCGCAGCCGCCCGTTGTCGAGGGTGCGACTGACAGCGATCCGCAGGGACGGGTGGAAGCCATCCGCCGTGTTCTTTCTGTCTTGGCTCTTCTGTTTATCGGCAACCTTTGCGGACTCACCTTTGTGGGGATGGAACATACCCTGCAGGTGCTGCTGGCCGGTGCGGGCGCGTGGGGCATCTTGGCGTGCCTGCGCGGCAAGCCGATGCCGTGGTGGGTGCTGGCCGCTGTGGCCTTGGGCCCGCTGGTCCGGTATGAAGCTTTGGGCATCTCGCTTGCTGTGGCCGTGGCTCTGGTCGGGCAGCAGCGCCAACGCGCGGCGGCGGCGTTGCTGGCGGCAAGTGCCCTGCCCTTGCTGCTGTTTTCACTCTTTCTGCACCATCTCGGGCTGCCCTGGGTGCCAACCTCCGTGCTGGTAAAAAGCCGGATGACCGGAACACACGGGCTTCCTCAACGCGGTGCTCTGCTGGTCTATGACAACCTGTACGACACCTTTTCCGACCCGCACCGCACCTTGTTGACCATTTTGTTTGTCACACTCGCCTTTCTGGCCTGGAAGGAACAAGAGCGCGTGCGCCGCTTTGCGCTCGCGGGTGCGGCTGCCGCGGGGGGCTTGCATCTTTTGATCGGGCGCTTTCATTGGTTTTACCGGTACGAGGTGTACATCGCCTTTTTCAGCGCGCTGGTGGTACTCCAGGTGGTGCAGGAGCGCCCCCGGGGCCTGCTCGGATGGTACGTTCTGGGCCTCTTTGCCTGTGCGGCGCTATATTTGCAGGCCTTCCGCGAAGTGCCGCTCAGCGCCAACCAGGTCTTCCGGCAGCAGTATCAGATGCACCGCTTTGTCACGGACTTTTACGAGGGCAATATTGCGGTCAATGATCTGGGGCTAGTGAGCTACCGTCACGATCCGCGGATGTATGTACTTGATCTGTGGGGACTTGCCTCGGTCGAGGCGGCGCGGCAGCGGGATCGCTCGACGGCCTGGATGGGCGCGACCGTTCACGCGCACCACGTCGGCGTAGTGATGATTTATCCGCATTGGTTTCGGCCACCGCCGGCCGCCTGGACCCCTCTGGGCGAGCTTTGCCTTGACGAACCGGTCATTGCACTCGGCGGCGATTGTGTCGATTACTATGCCACGCCCGAGGTGTCCCTCGAAACCGTCCAGGACAACTTCAATGACTTCGTCGCCACCCTGCCCGTGGGAATGACGGTGCGGCGACCGGCGGGTCCGGGCCTGTGGCTTGCCCCCGCGCACCCCGATGTGTCCCGCCCGAAATGAAGGTATCCGCTGGCCGAGGCAGGATTTTCTTGCGTGCGAAACCTGAGGGCGCTAGACTCGGGCGACACGGAAACAGGTATCTATGAAACGAACACGACAGAATCTTTGGGGCGCTCTTGCGCTGACGGCGCTTGGCGCCATGGTCGGCCACAGCAGCGCCTATGGCCAGAACTGGGCAAAGGACGCACTCACCAAAAGCCCGCGACACGGCGAA
Source organism: uncultured Acidobacteriaceae bacterium (assembly GCA_964246645.1). Classification (GTDB taxonomy): domain Bacteria; phylum Acidobacteriota; class Terriglobia; order Terriglobales; family Acidobacteriaceae; genus Granulicella. Next base: position 25,491 of record CAXTRN010000006.1, on the reverse strand, counting down.
TACGTGACGATTCACGAGCCCGGCGGACGCGCGCTACAGGCCTGGGTGGTTTACCCCGAGATCAAGGGCAAGGCTCCCGTTGTGGTCATGATCCACGAGATCTTCGGCCTGAGTGACTGGGCGCGCGAGGCAGCCGACGAGGTTGCCGGTGCAGGGTACATCGTGGTGGAACCGGATCTGCTGAGCGGCCTCGGCCCTGTAAGCCCGGCGGCAGGCGCAGCGGGAGCACCGGCGACCGGTTCTGCCGATACCGCGCCCGCCCCCGGCAGCACCGACCACAGCCAGATGCACATGACGCCCGGCGGGGGCGGCACGGCCTACGTTGCCGCCACACCGGGTGGGACGGCGGCGTTTCCGGATCAGAGTGCCGTGGTGCATGCGATCTCTTCCCTGCCCGACCCGCAGGTCCAGGCGGATCTCGATGCAGCTGCGGATTACGGCAAACACCTGCCTGCGGCGTCGGGCAAGCTTTCCGTCGCCGGCTTTTGTTGGGGCGGCGGCAAGAGCTTTCTTTTCGCCACGCATCGGCACGATCTCAGTGCGGCTTTCGTTTTCTATGGCCCACCGCCGCCGGCTGATCTGATGAAGACGCTCACCGCCCCTGTGTATGGTTTCTACGCAGAAAACGACGCCCGCATCACCGCTACGATCGAGCAAACCAAAACTGATATGAAGGCGGCCGGCAAGACCTATGAGCCGGTGATCTACGATGGCGCCGGTCACGGCTTCATGCGCGCCGGCGAGGCGCCCGATGCCAATGCGGCGAACTCCGCCGCCCGGCAGGCAGGCTTTCGGCGCTTTATCCAGCTGTTAGGCGGTGTACGTTAAGGGCGTTGCGCTTTGTGTCGGCGTGCGCCCAACGATCCACCACCGGCTACACTACGGTCACCCTCATGCGATCCCTTTCCCGGTATGCCACCCTTCTGCTGCTGTCCCTGACCGGGTTGATCGCCCCTGCCCAGCAGCCGGCGACGCCGCCCGCCTCGAGCAAGCACGACTTCGTTCTGCATCAGTTCAAGACCGAAAGCGGGGCGGTGATCCCGGAACTGCACGTCGTGTACGGCACCTACGGCACGCTCGATGCGGCGAAAGACAACGTGGTTCTGCTGCCTTCGCACTACATGGCCAGGTATCGCGGATATGAGTGGCTGATCGGAGCGGACGGGGCATCAACGGACGGCCCGCACACCCGCGCCCTCGATCCCAACAAACTTTTTCTGGTGTCCACTGAACTTTTCGGCAACGGCAGTTCCTCTTCGCCCTCCAATACACCCGAGCCCTTTCATGGCCCCCGCTTTCCGGTGATGACGGTTCGTGACAATGTCGAAGCCGTGCATCGGCTGCTTACCGAAGCGCTCGGCATTCACCATCTTCGCGCCGTGGTGGGGTTCTCGATGGGGGCTCAGCAGGCATTTCAATGGGCGGTCAGTTACCCGGAGTTTATGGACCGGATCGTGGCTACGAGCGGCACGGCCCGCACCTGGCCGCACGGGGTCGTGCGCAACGAGGGCCAGATCGCCGCCATTACCGCCGACACCGCTTTCAACAATGGGGATTACACCGCAGAGCCGGCCAAGGGGATCTCCGCCTTCGGCATGGTCTGGGCGGGTTGGTTGTACTCGCAGGAGTGGTGGCGCGACGAGTTGTGGAAGACGGACGATCCGCACAGCACGCTCGAAGAGGTGCTTGAGCACTTTCGTAGCGGCTTCATCCCGGGTGCCGACGCCAACGACCTCATTCTGCAAATGCGGACCTGGGAGAAGCACGACGTGGGCACAACCCCGGGCTTTGCCGGCGACACGAAAAAAGCGCTCGCGTCGATCAAAGTACCCGTGCTGTATATGCCCTCGGTGACCGATCTGTACTTTCCCGTCGGCGATGCGCGGTACGAATCCCAGTTCATCCCGCATGTGACGTTGAAGCCGATTCCCTCCCTATACGGTCACCCGGCCGGTGCCGGCGCCAGCCCGGCAGACCTGAAATTTCTGAATGAAAACATCGGCAAATTTCTGCGGGGCGAACCCGTGCAGGGCGAAGCGGTGCCGAAGTCCTAACGTGTGTGCCCATGCACTTTGTGCCTCCTCGCTCTGCCCATAGAACCTGTCATGGCAACTGGAGCGAATGACGCGAAGACGAAAGATCTGCGATTCTGTCGCGCACCGCGTCTCAATCGGCAGTTTCTCGTCTTATAGGGACGATGAGGCGTTCGCCGGAGACCCGATCGTCGAGAGCCAAGCCTGGTTTATGGCGTTCCGGGGACGGCCGGTGCTCCTGCCGTCTGGGGTGGCGGTTGTGTCAGGTCGGCATCCGCGGTACCCATGCGGCCGGTCGCGTCCACACGCACTACAAAACGCGCCCGCACCGCTTTGGGATCGGGCGGCACCTGATATTCCATGCTGATGGCGCGGTCCAGACGGCCCGACGGCGGCACGTCACCCGTCGCTTTTACGACGATGGCGCGGGCATCCGTCTTCAAGATTTTGCCCTTTTTGTCGAAGGTCGTGACCGTAAGGATCAGCTTGGCTTTACGCGGTTCCGTTTCCGTCTTTTCTGTCCAAACGAGCCCGCGCCCCGGCAGATGGAGGTTGTACTTGCCCGGTGTGCTCGTAACCGCGAGGGTCACAGAAATGCCGTCATAGACCATCGTGCTGGTTTCGGCCCCAGCCAGTTCGGACGCGAGTTTGCGATTCACCTGATTGTCGGCAGAAAGTCGGGCCGGGCGGCGATCGTCGAAGTACCCCTGGCGCGTAACCACGACCAGGTCGGGCCGGTTGGTTACCGTGACCTTGATCTTGCGGAACTTGTTCACGTCCCGGACCTCGTCGGTCGGACGATAGGTGAGCGTGTAAAAACTGGAGCCGTCCCGGACCGCAGTGCCGATTTCGGCGTCCACATCGTTACGCCCATAGAGATTGCGGCCGCCGGTTGCCGTAGCGAGTCTTTGGAAGTTGGGCTCACCGCCAAACGGATCGAAAACAGCAGCGTCTTCGCCATAGGTGCCGGGGTCTACTTGTAGCCCGGCTGGATCGATCGTGTATAGGGTTACGCGCGCGTCGCGCAACTCATTTACGGTCTGTTGCACGGCGGTACCGACACGCCTTTGATCGTCCACTGCGAAGCGCTGCAGATTGATGTTGGGAAAGCCGCGCCCAATCCAGATCATGTTTTTGTGGCCCGGATGGCCGGTCGTGGCCTCCGCCACGCGGCGCAGTGTAAAAAAGGCGGTCGCATAGCGTTCCGCCACCCAGGCGAACTGGTGCGCCTGCCATGGATAGGCCGCGAAGTGGTGATCCAGTGCGGACAGGATGTCCCCTTTATTCTGGGTGTAATCACGGAGCACATCGAACTTCTGCAAGCTGACCGCCACCAGCATCGTCGGTGTATCGAGCCTGTCGGATTGCTTTTCCAACCACTTCTTCAAGGAATACCGGGCGAATGCCATGTCCTCGAAGCGTGTATTGAACTCGTCTAAAAGCACAATGTTGACCGGTGCTCTCGGCGCTTGCTGATCCAGGTCGGCAGTGGACGCGATGGTTCCACCCGCAGGTGGCGTGTATTTGCCGGGCGGGTCGAAGTTGCGTACCGTTTGCTCGACACCATCCTCCTGCACATGGAAATCGTCACGGGAAAGACCGGTTACGGCGTTGCCCTGCTTGTCTGCCACCACAAGATCAAGGACGACCAGACGCACGTTTGTGTGAAGGGTGTTGGCCGGGGTGGGGCCTGAACCGGACGCTGGGCTTCCAGGACTTCCAGGGCTCGCAGGAACTTGAGACGGCGTCGGCGATTGCCCGTACGCCGACACTGCGGCGGGGGAGTCCGGCACGGCCTGTGCAGCTGCAGGCTGCTGCGCTCCGAGCACATCACTCGCCAGTGCGACCGTCAGGGTAAGCAATGCTGACCACAGCCGACGTGGATGGCGAATACAAACCCGATCCCGGCGCATGCACGACATCCTCCTCCCAAGGACACTAAAGCCAGCAGAAGATTCTGTCAGTAAAAAGTAGACAAACACACTTAATTCTTCCCACTTTGGGAATCAACGCGGGATTTTTGCCTTTCTCCTTTCTTTCCTTCATGAAAGGTTCTTTTGCCCGTGCCCGTTGTCATTCCGTTATGCCATGATCATCCACAGCCGCAATGCAACTTTTGGGTTAACTCCAATGCGCTCCCGTTTCGCTCTTGTTCTTTCTTTGGTTCTCGGCATAGGCTTGGCTGCCCAGGCCGCAGCACAGGCCTGCACCGGACTTTGTTTGCAACAGGTAAGCTGCAGCAACGGTGCGACCTCCACAATCAGCGGAATTGTGTATGCGCCAAACGGGACAGACCCCCTGCCAGGCGTGCTCGTCTACATTCCAAACGCGGCAGTCGCAGCCTTCACCCCTGGCGTGAGTTGTGCGGTGGCCGGCCAACCGCCTTCGGGGTCGCCGTTGGTGGGCACCACCACTGCCGTAGATGGAAGCTTCACGCTCGCCAATGTTCCGGTAGGTAACAACATCCCGCTTGTAGTTCAATCCGGGCGGTGGCGACGGCAGGTTACCGTCCCGTCAACCGCGTCCTGCGGTAACACCGCTTTTTCGACCCGATTTCCCCAAAATCAAAGCGAAGGCGACATCCCGAAGATTGCTGTCGTAACGGGCTCAGCCGATTCCGTGGAGTGCGTTCTTCGCAAGGTCGGCGTCGCCGATACGGAGTTCACGGACGGCAACGGTTCGGGCCGTATCAATCTGTTCACGGCGACCAACCGTCCGGGCGCCATCCTCGATTCCCAGACGACTGCCGCTGACGCCCTGCTCGACACCCAAGGCCCGCTCAACAACTACGATGTGCTGATGCTGCCGTGCGAAGGCGCGCCGTACCAAAAAAATGCCGGCGCCCTGACCAACCTCGTGCAGTTCGCCAACAGCGGTGGACGCGTGTATGCGAGCCATTTCAGCTACGATTGGCTGTACGAGAACCCACCATTCAACACGGTCGTGAACTGGACGCCGGCCTCCCGAACGCCCCCGGACGGCCTTGCCACGGTGGACACAAGCTTTGCGCAGGGTCAGACGCTTTCTCAGTGGCTGGGCATTGTGGGCGCTACGACCACGCCGAGTCAGGTGCTGCTGACAACGGTGCGGCATGATCTCAGCGGCGTTGTTGCGCCGACCCAGAGCTGGCTGACGCTCAATAACGCCGCGTTCGGCAACCCCATCATGCAGTTCACCTTCCAAACGCCCGTTGCTTCTCCCACAAAAGCGTGTGGGCGGGTGCTCTTCAACGAATATCACGTAGAAAACCCAATCGGTGGATCGCGCGCGCTCAAGTTCCCCTCTGAATGTGCACCCGGAGCCATGACGGCCCAGGAAAAGCTGCTCGAGTTCAGCTTGTTCGACCTCACCGGCGACGGCACCGCTCCGACCCTCACGCCTTCACCATTCGATTTCGGCACAGAGCCCGTCGGCTCAACAACCGGAGTTCAGCGCTTTTTCTGGACCAACAATACCTTTTTTTCCGCAACGGTCAGCGCCGCGACCACGGTCGGCGACTTCAAACTGATTACAAACAGCTGCACAAATGTCTCGGTGGGCGCGAGTTGTGAACTCGACGTTGCCTTTGCCCCCACGGCACTGGGCGTACATGCCGGGACGCTGACCGTGGTAGCCAATACCGGCTCATCTACAGCTACCCTCTCCGGCACGGGCATTTCGCCGCTCACGGTTTCGAATGCCAGTCTCACCTTCGGCAAAGTGGATGTCGGCGCTACGGCGTCCCAGACCCTCACCATCAGTAACGTGACCGCCGCCACGCTTCCGTTAGCCAATCCAGCGACGACCGGCGACTTCCGTACGACCTCAACCTGTGCTGCCGTGCTTGCCGGGCACAGCAGCTGTACGGTGACCGTAAGCTTCGAGCCAAGCACAACCGGCACCCGCACGGGCACACTGAATCTCGGTCTGGTCGCCAACGCCAGCGTTTCCGGAGCGCTGGTCTCCTCTCGACTGACCGGCACTGGTGTAGATTTTTCTGAAGCCGTCGGACCTGTTTCAGCACAGACCGTCGCCGGGTTACCCATCGCCACCACCTCTACAACCGCGCCGATTGCCGGCTTCGAGAATGCCGTAACACTCACCTGCACCACAACGGCCCCAGCCTCCACCTGCGCCCCCGTCAGCGATGGTTTTACCCCGGCGACCGCCGTTACCGACGCGGTCACCATCTCCACCACGTCGCAGTACACCGTCGTGGGTGCAAGTCTCCTGCGTGACTGGTGGTTGACGTGGCTGGCCGCCGGCACCAGTCTGCTTCTGCTGCGCAAACGCCGCAGTGCCGGCATGTTGACGCGCCTGGGCGTCTTTATCCTGTGCGCCTTGGCGGTTGGCTCCTCTCTCACTGGCTGTTCCGGGAAGGATCCCGCGCAAAACAATCCGTACACTCCCGCCGGCACCTACACCTACACGGTTACGGTTACGGATGGCTTCCTCGTGCACGCCGCGACTTACACGCTGGTCGTGAAGGCGAAGTAAGCGTTAGAGCAGTTCTCCTGACACTGTGGCGTCGGACACTGTTGAGGGATGCCAGTTTCTGAGGGAACTGGTGCAAACAAGTCCCTCTATACGACACACTCAGGAGAACTGCCGGGATTGTCGAATGACACTCGTCTGCTCGGGCATGGGCGAGGGACATACTTTGCCCACGCCAGGACCCTGAATGAGAATGGTGACTGTAAGGAAAAGCCTGGGCTGTGGCCCAGGCTTTTCCAATCGCTCATAATTACATAGACCTGCGGCCTATGCCTACGCCGCAACTCCTCATCCACACCTTCGGTGATGCGGTCAAGCATCGACCAGAAGTTGAGCGATCGGGTAGAGAAATCTCGGCTGACGCGAACTCGTTTTGCGAAGTGTGCCTCGCCTATGCTTGCGGCTCGTCGCTCGTGGAAGGCTTCACTGCAGCCACCGTCAGGTTTGGGTCACCTACCTTGAAGCGAGCAAAGCGCCGCACCGAGATGTTTTCCCCCAGTTTCGCTACCTTTTGGGCGATCAATTGCGCAATCGTCAGAGACTGTTCCTTGATGAAAGGCTGCTCTAAAAGACAAACCTCTTCATAGAACTTGCTCATCTTGCCTTCCACAATCTTCTCGACCACCGGGGCCGGCTTGCCGGTTGCGGCAGCTTGTGAGCGGTAAATCTCTTTTTCGCGATCCATGTCCGCCGAGGTCACTTCGTCCTTGCCGACGTAGCGCGGGTCCACTGCGGCGATGTGCATGGCGACATCGCGCAGCAGTTCCTGAAAATCTTCCGTCCGTGCGACGAAGTCTGACTCGCAATTCAATTCCAGCAGCACGCCGATCTTGCCGCCAGCGTGGATGTACGTGCCGACTGCACCCTCATTTGTGGTGCGGCTGGCCTTTTTTGCAGCCGAAGCCATGCCGCGTTTCCGCAGCACGACAAAGGCATTCTCCATATTCCCGTTTGCCTCCTGCAAGGCTTTCAGGCAGTCGCCCATGGGCGCGCCGGACTTTTCACGGAGCTCCTTGACGAGCTTGGCATCGATCTTTGGTGTTTCCGCCACAGTCATCTTCCTTCCTCTCAGTTGTTTCTGCCGCGCACAGGCCAGGATCAGGCGGCGCGGGCGTGTTCACGAAGCTTATCGCCAACCCAGTCGAGTACAAGCATATGCCCCACAACGACGACCGTAGCGGCCGCGGTCGCTACCCCGGCGATCCATACATTTCCTTTGCTCAATTTCATAATCGTTCCTTTTGCGCGCCGAGGCTTTGCAATTCCAAGCCATGCGGTTGCGCCTCTGACTATGGCTATCATCTGCCACCTGTTAGAGGATCTCCATTCCGCAAAAGGAGCAGCTTCGACCCCGCAGTGCTCCAAAACAGGACAAGGAGCACTGCGAAATGGAGAACTGAATCACAACTATGCCGAAACGACCTGCTCGAGATCGGCTTGGGCGGGCTCGGGTTCGGTCTCCGCGGCAGGCGCTTTGCGTATGCCACCGCCCAGTGCCGCGTTGAGGTCGATGGTTTCTTCCTCTTCCGGCGTATCCGGCGTTTCGGCGGTCGCCGGGTCACGAGGATTGCCCCCAAGATCGAGATCGTCCTCCTCATCGAGGAGATGGGTGGGCGTCGCGATCGGCTGCACATCGGCGTACTCATTCGAGAACGCCTTATCGGAGATCATCTGCGTGCCTTCATAAGCCGCGTCGGCAATTTTTGTCGTGAACAGGCGGATGGCGCGTAAAGCATCGTCATTGCCCGGAATCACGTAATCCACCACCGTCGGATCGCAGTTGGTATCCACCACGGCAACTACCGGGATGCCAAGTTTCCGAGCCTCGGAAACGGCGATCGCTTCGTTGTTGGAATCGACCACAAAAATAGCGTCGGGCAGCCGTCGCATCGTTTTGATACCGGAAAGCGAGGTGGAAAGCGACTTGCGCTCGCGCTCAAGCTTGATGACTTCCTTTTTGGTCAGCAACTCGTAACGACCGTCCGTCGACATGTCGTCAAGCTCCTGCAAGCGTTTCACCGACTTCTGCACGGTTACCCAATTCGTGAGCAGGCCGCCCAGCCAGCGCGAGTTGATGTATGGCATGCCGGCACGGTTGGCCTCTTCGGCAACTGCATCCTGCGCCTGGCGCTTGGTGCCGACAAAAAGCACAAGCTTGCCCGTGGAAGTGAGATCGGAGACAAACTTCGACGCTTCCTTAAACATTTTGAGCGTCTTTTGCAGATCGATGATGTAAATGCCGTTGCGCTCGCCGAAGATGTACTCCTTCATCTTGGGGTTCCAACGCTTGGTCTGGTGCCCGAAGTGAACGCCCGCCTCGAGCAACTCCTTCATTGTGATGCTTGCCATAATTTATCGCTTTCTGGGGGCATCGCTGTCTGTACATCCGGTTGCGGGCTAAAAAGCTACCGGCAGCCTTGGCGACAGACGATTGATCCCGGTGGTTGGGAAATTCAGTTCCTGGGCCACCTGCACGTTGCCGGTGGGTACTGCGGGAAAGCAACGTGTCGGCTGAACGATTCGTCTTCTGTTGCCCTTTGCAGGAACATCCAAGAACGAATCGCCCACCGCCACGAGCACACTAGCGCTTGCTGAATTGGAAGCGGGCGCGGGCACCCTTTTGTCCATACTTCTTTCGCTCTTTTCCACGCGAATCGCGGGTAACAAAGCCGGCAGCCTTCAAAGCCTTGCGAAGCTCGACATTAAACTCCATTAAGGCGCGCGCGATGCCCAGCTTTACCGCATCGGCTTGACCGTTGACGCCGCCGCCCTTCACCGTTGAAAGCACGTCGAAGGTCTCATTAATGTCGGCGATGCCGAAGGGCTGCTTTGCGGCGGCGCGCTGTGCGGGCGTCACGAAATATTCTTCGAACTTCTTGCCATTCACAGAAAACTCCCCTGAACCGGGGCGGAGAAAAACACGAGCGATGGCGCTTTTGCGTCGTCCCGTGCCGTAATACTGGATCAAATCTGCCATTGTCGCTGTCCTCAGCAGGGCCCGGCGCAAAGCCAAGGGTCCCAAAAACTCGATTGTGCCGGCCGTAGCCGAATCTGTGTACAACTGCCTGTAGGGCCTCTATGCTGCCTGGCCTTGCCTAACCGCGAAGCTCCAACACCTGGGGTTGCTGTGCCTTGTGCGGGTGGTCGGCACCCTTGTACACCTTAAGCTTGGTTGCCATCTGGCGACCCAGCTTTGACTTCGGCAACATACCCTTGATGGCTTCTTCCAGAATCTTCTCAGGACGGCGCGCCAGCAGCTTCAAGAAGCCCTCTTCCCGCAAGCCACCCGGGAAACCGGTGTAGCGGCGATACACCTTTTGTTCGGCGCGCATACCGGTGACATGGATCTTTTCGGCGTTGACCACGATGACATGGTCGCCCATATCGATATAAGGCACATACAGCGGGTTGCGCTTGCCGGTCAGAACAGCCGCGGCCTCTGATGCAAGGCGGCCGAGGGTCTTGCCCTCTGCGTCCAGCACAAACCACTTGCGCTGAATATCCTTGCCGCTGGGAATGACGGTAGACATGATTGGACTCCTTACCTCTGCCGTCTTCGTGGCCGGCGTGAAGCGCGAAGATATTGTGCCTGTCCCCGGCGCGAAATCGACCAGGGAGTGAAGCGGCTCGTGCCGCACGAGGCTCAATGCCCCGCGAAGCTAGCCGACATGGAAATAAGGTGCGCAAGCCCCTCTGCTGCGAGCTGCGAAGCGGAACAACCAGCTTTTGCTGAGGAGCACCGGGTTGGCATGCCCGGAAACGTCTCACCTCAACGCTTCGCGTCTAAAGATCTTCCGATCTTGCTCAATCTCTGAGTGCTCGCCAGTTGTTGCATCCGGCGAACGCGCGGAGGTACAGACGCGAAAGTACGCGAGCCTTCAGCATAACGAAGGCCTTGCGGGTCGTCAACTCTCTCAATTTAGAGCCACCTTTACGAGATCGAACCCGTCACACCATGGTGTACACGACCGTACCGTAGTCAGGAACGCTTAGCCGGTGCACCATAAGGAGAGCACCGGTACACAGCGCCCAACACCGCGGGGGCAAGACCGGGATACGCTAGCATACGAGGAGTCCGCCGCCCCCTGCCTATGCCTGACACCCCCATCGAGCTATCGCCTGTTTCCTCCTCCCATGAGCAGCATGTGCGGGGTCGAAAGCGGGTAGCATTTTTTCTCAGTGCCGATTCTTTTGAACACTTTTTCGGCGGCATGTTTCGCCTGAGCCGCGAGCAATACCTTTCCTCATACCGAAATGATTTTGTGTGGGATTACGCACGCGGGCTGCGCGATCAAGGGCACGAAGTCTTTATTTACATCCTGTCCTACGGCGCGGCGCTCGTCGAGCCGGTTGAGTCCGGCATTTATGTCCGCTTCCTTCCGCTTCCCGCATGGGTGCGGCTGACCGATCCTGTTCTGTACCGGCTACAACGCTTCGGTTTTGCGTACGCCTGGCGTGAACAAACGCGGTTTTTGGCCTATGGCCGAGCCTTACGCCAGGCGCTCGCCGCCGATGAAATCGAAGTGCTCTATCACCAGGAGGTTTGGACGCCCCGCTTCGATGTGCTCGTTGAGAAGCTGTCGATTCCGTTCGTTGCCGCCGACCACGGCGCTCCTTATCTCCAAGCGGCGATGCGACGCAAAAGGGAAACCGTGCCCCGCGCCATTGTGATCACCTGCCAATCTGAGGCGAATCGGGAGCGTGTGCACGCGTTCGGGGGGCGGGCTGTTCTTCTGCCGAATGGTGTCGATACAGAGTTCTTTAGCCCTGCCCCGGAAAGTGTTCCGCGCCCCAGGACGATGCTGGCCGTCGGCAGGCTGGTCGACGCCCAGAAACATTTCTCGGATCTGCTTGCGGTACTCGCCGCGTTACCCGACTTTGAGCTCACATTGGTGGGCAGCGGTCCCGATGAAGCCATGTTGAAGGCGCTTGCGCAACAGCTTGGCGTACAAACGCGCGTCCACTTTGCCGGCTTCCTTTCCGACAAACCGGCCTTGCGGCAACTGTATCGAGAGTGCGGCCTGTTCATCTCCACGTCCGCCTGGGAAGCTTTTGCACTTGTGGTACTCGAAGCGATGAGCTGCGGCGCCCCCATTGTCGCCACACGCATTCCAGCATTTGAGGAAATGCTGGTTGATGGCCGTGACGGCCTGCTTTTTCCAGTGGGCGATCTTGAACGCGCTGCCGAAGCCGTGCGGCAAGCGCTTGCAAACCAGCAATCCTTTGGAAGTAATGCCCGCGCCAGGGTCGTCGCAAACTTTTCCAGCCACGTCCTCTATGAGCGCCTGTCTTCCCTGCTGCAGCAGGCTGGCGATCAGAACCCGTCGCCGTAGGTTCCGAGCCGCCCGCGACGGCGCCTGTCATTTCAATAGACAGCGCATTCAATCGATGATGCTTGGGCGAAGCTAAGGAGCTGGAAATTGCTCGCTTTCGAGGGGCGGATCCACGCTGACCCGGACCGGTGCAGGCCGACGGCCCAGGATGAATAATGCGATCCAATGCATTGCTCCCAGCGAGCCATCCGTCACCAAGGAAGCCCAAGCCGCACCGTGCCAGGAATAGCGCGGAATCAGGTACAGATTCAACCCAAGATTCCCTACAGCGGCGATCGTCTGACAAAGCAGGCGATATTTCTGATCACCCGCGCCCGAAAGCGCATCGCCGGCGCTCAGGTTGAAACATCGGAACAGTGGAATTAAACAGAGCCAACGCAGGGCGCTTACGGCTTCCGTGTAAGATTTGCCCGCAAGGTGTGGCAGAACCGGTGCAAAAAGGAACATGCCGATCACAATAAGCACAGCTAAAGCTGCTGTTCTCTTCAGCAAGGTGCGCGCCATGGGAGTTACCGCGCCGATGCCGTTCACGCCGGCCTGGAAAAAGCGTGGAAACGCCGCACCCACAAGCGCCAGAATGGGCATGGTGCCGATATTGACGACGCGATACGCCATGGAATAAATCCCATTCGCGGCATTCATTCCGTAATGCGACAGCACCACTTTGTCGATGTCGTTATATACCGAGGTCGTCGATCCGGATACCGAGAACACAAATCCTTCGCCCGCGTTTTTTGAAAACAGTGCCGGGGCAAACGAAGGTAAACCGTAGGCGCGGGTCACGGTCCACGCTGCGTACCCTGCCACCAAGACTGAAATCACCAGCGAACCGGCAGCGTATTGCCATGCCGTTGCCGTGTGCAACCAAAACAGCATGCCCACGGCGAGAATGCAACGCAGCAAGCTGGTGAGCAGCGAAAGCGTGGCGCTCAGCCTCATCTTTTCAAAAGTTTGGAAAACATAGCTCGCGGAAGAGGTAAGCTGCACAAAAATGCACTCTCCAATGCCGACCAGCAGCAGAACAGGAAGACTTTCTTTGCGAATCAGCCAAGGGCCGAACAGCCAAAGTCCACCGACCAGCACGCTGCCCACCACAAACACGGACAAAAGCGCATTGCCCCAGTACGGGCGAAACCGACTATGGTCCGGGCTGACATACCGCATAAAAAGCGGGCCGCTGCCTAACGAGCCATATTGACTGACAATGGTGACCAAAGCGACGGCGCCGGCCAGCAATCCATATTGCGTGGTCTTCAAAAGACGCGCCAACACGATAAAGGAAACCGCCTGCAGTGCGAACGAAAGGCCTTGCCCGGCAAACAACCAGGCAGCGTTCTGAAGCAGAACACTGTTCCGTACCCGATCCCGGTATCGTTCGAGCACGTTTTGCAAAACTCCTGCCCTGCGGTGCAGCGGCCCCGCAACGCTCGCCGGTACGGCTGTTGCGAGATGTGGGTTCGGCCTTCGCCTGGGCTGGGGCAGGTTTTCTCTTGGCCGAAATGGCCTCACTTGGAGGCACTTACGCCCTGAGAAGGACCCGCTCGTGCCAGGAGTTTGCTTTAAGAAGAGTACCAGTTCCTTGCGCAAGAAAGAGGATTACGATTACAACCTTTGGTTTATCGAAAGGGCAATGCGTGGAGGGTACCGACACAGGAAACAACCGGCGCTACATCAAATCAGGGTCAGGGCCCATGAAGTGCCTCGGTTTGAAACACCTCGGCAGAACACTCGCCATTCGTACCCTTTCTAGGTTACTGGCGTGATGGAGCATTCTTCTGAAATCTCTGTACGATAGTTTCTAGGGATGTGCTACAGAGTAGCCGGCCCACCACTGAAAAAGATAGAGCGGCCGATCCGCTATATCCGCTTCCATACTTGTTGGACAGGACCTCGCAACGCGGGGTGCATCGGAGGAGAGCACATGAAGCACGTCATCTGGATTGTTCTGGCGTACTTAGGTTTCGGCTTGTCAGCTTGCTCGGCGCAGGCGCAGGCAGATCCGATCTTGCACCCACGTGACCGATATCTTCTGCATATCGGAGACACCTTGTTCTTGGAATACCGGCTCAGTCCGGAGTTGAATCAAACGGTGACGGTAGGCCCTGACGGTTACGTCGACCTGAACGTGGCTGGAGCCGTCAGATTGGCCGGGCTCACGTTAGCCGAAGCACGCGATCTTGTTCTGAAACGAGATTCTGTTCGCCTGAACGAGCCTGAGCTAAATGTTGAGCTCAAGGACTTCCAACGGCCATATATCGTGGTCGCGGGGCAGGTCGTCATGCCGAACAGGATCGAAATGCGCCAAGACATGACCGCTTTGCAGGCAGTCATGCTGGCCGGCGGGTTCAAAGACAGTGCAAAAGAAACAAAGGTTGTTGTGTTCCGCCGGTTAAACTCGAAGTCCGATCTGGCCGAGGTGAAAGTCCTCAACCTGCACCGCATCACCAAGACGAAGCAACTCGAGCAGGATCTTTCCCTTGATCCGGGGGACATCGTCTATGTTCCTGAAAACAACGCTACCCAGTTCGGCAAGATCATGCGTATCCCGAATTTTTCCATGTCCTCCGGCGTTCCCCTGTACTGAGCAGAAGATTCAAGTCCACACACCAACTCCTCCACCGAGCCTTTCTCTTAGGGTCGATCGGTTGACCAACGACCAGGTCTTTTCGCTCAGAAAAGCGACCGTTGGAGGAGTGGTATGCAACGCGTGCATCTATACACGTTTAGCGCCACACGTTTAGCGCCCTCGATGGTTTGCGGGACATTGCTGCTCCGCGACTTCCTGCGTCATGTTCCGCGGTTGCTGTCGCCGCAAGCGTCATTCAGGCCACGTGCAAACAGGAAACAAGCACCAGCCTTGTCCGTGGCTATACCTGCTTCGCTGTGCGAGAAAAGACGAGGTCAGCCACGGCCTGCAACTTTGCTTTCGCCGCGTAACGGAAGCGCTGCCACGAAACCCACCCAAGGCTCGGTGTAAATCGGACCGCTTGCACCAAACCAGGGCAAACGCGGGTTCCTATTAGTAAGGACCACAGCACAAAAGCAGGCTTTCCGATGAGCGAGAGCGAATCCCAAACGCCGACGGCTTCGTTGTACGCGAAATTCTGGAAACCAGTGGGGTCTACAATCTTTGCCATACCGCTGTAATGGCGCGCTTCCTCCCGCGCTCCCTGATGATGGTGCACCACGGCGGCTGGATCATAGGCGATCTTCCAGCCATCCCGTTTTACGGCCAGCGCTAGGCTGATGTCCTCACTGGCCTGCGCTCCTTTGCCACGCAACCGGGGATCGCAACGAGCGTTCGCCAGCGCTTCACAGCGAAAACTCATATTGGCCCCCTTCAGCAGATCAACTTCCCGAAGGGAACCGTATCCAAGATGATGGTTGCCGATTGCGCGGCCGAACCACTGCAGCTTACCCACCTGTGCGGCCTGCCGGTCGTCAAACGTGGCCCCGTCGAAACAACGGTCGCGGCCACCCAAGCCACCGAGGGCTGGGTCATCTTCAAAGTCATGGAGAATCACTCTCAACCACGCCGGCTGCGGTTCCGTATCGTCATCGATCATGGCAAGCACATCGGTGATGCAAGCCGCGATACCGAGATTATGCGCATGTACCGTCCCCGCGACACTCGTCACGAGTGTGCGCATTGGCAGACCTCGAGCGTCAAAATCGGCCAAAGCCTTTCGAGTTTCCTCATCGTCGCTGCGCAAAATGAGCAGCAGATCATCGGGAAAGCGCTCTTGCTGTTGCAAAGACCGGAGGCAACGAAGCAGATCTGGTGCGCGTTTGTAGGTCGGAATGAGTACGCCGACTGTTTGTGCCGGCTTGCTGGCACAGCGAGCACCTTGTGGCGACATTTTGCTCACAACAACTCCCGGTAAACGGCTGCGGTGCGTTCGGCCATCAGCCCGGAGTTGAAATGCGTTCGTGCGTATGTTGCGCATACGGCGGGTGCCGGCAAGGGGTGACGGCCTAGCAGTGCGGAGACCAGACCGTCGGCAAGAACAGCCGGGTTAGATGATTCGAAGATCAGATCCTGTGAAAGATCGGCCACCACATCGGGAAGACCGCCCACGCGCGTCACCATGGACGGTGTGCCGGCAGCTAAACTCTCCGCTGCGACTAATCCGAAACCCTCCAGGGCATTGGTAGGTACAACATTGATGTCTGCGGCCCGGTACAGATATGGAAGATCGTCGTCGTCAACGTACCCCAGAAAGCGAACATGTTGGGACAGACCCAGTGTGGTGACCTGCGCTTCCAATGCCTCGCGCAGCAGGCCGCGGCCACCAATCAGCAGCAACACGTCCGGCACCTGGCGAACGATCTCCTGCATTGCTTGCACGAGTTCCAGCAGCCCCATCCGCTTCACAAGCCGGCGAATTGAAAGCAGTATCGGCCGATCGAGCGGCAGGCTTAAGCGCTGGCGTGCCTCGGCCCTGGTTCCCGGTACGTCGAAACGGTCCGCGTCGACACAGCCGGGAACAACGCGGATCAGCTCTGGATTGATTCGGTAACGCGCAGTGGCAAGTTCAGCAAAAGCCTTGGAAAGCACAATGATTCGGTTCGCTCGGCCGTACACGGTCCGTTCCGCTAAGATGCGGAGGGCAACACGGATGGAGCTGGCAAGAGTACCCGTTCCGTCCTGGGCCGATTCTGCCCCCCACGGACCGTGGAAGTGAGACACCATCGGACGTGCGCGCAAGCGATCCAGCGCCGGTAATGCATACAAAGCGAAGTGCGAAGCGATGATGTCGGGCCGCTCACGCTGCAGAAGATCAATGAGTTTCTTGCGCGCGCTGCGAAATCGAGCGATTTTCGGACCATTCTCAGGAGCAAAGCTGAGGAATCGATTTTCCGTGATCGCCGCCACGTTGTCAGGCCCAGCCACGGCCCCTAAAACGCGGAACCCCGCCTGTGGCAAAAACTTGTAAAGCTCCGCGATGATGCGGCCTTCCCCGCCTCCGCCGAACTGGATCCCAATCTCCAAAGCAAGCGGCGATGAGGGTAGCGTCCCCGCACCCTTCATCGGCGAATCTTGATACTGCGCGAGTTGTGCCGTTTCCGTCATGTTCAAAGAGCCATCAACCTTTGGTAAAGATCCGTTGCCTTGGCCGCCGTAAACTCGATGCGGAAACGTTGCTGCACCCGCCGGCGGCCACCGGCGCCCAACCGCTCGCAAAGCGGGGGGTCGGAAAGGAGGGTGTGCATGGCTTCGGCCAAAGCCGTTACGTCTTTTTTCGGCACGAGCATGCCGGAAACACCGTCTTCCACAATTTCCGACACACCGCCGCCCCGTGTGGCGATGACGGGTTTACCGGCCGCCATGCCTTCAATCACGACTTGTCCGAAAGGCTCGTCGATAACGGAAGCATGGACGACCACGCTGAGCCGCGTCATACGCTCCGGTATGTCATGCACAAAACCGCAGAACTCGACACAACCGTCCAGCCCAAGTTCCGTGCACAGGGCGCGCAACTCGGACGCATATACCTCTTCCCCAAACAGCGGGGAACCGATCACTTGAAAGCGAACCGCCGGAAAATCAGCGTGGATGCGCTGAATGGCACGTAGAAAAATATCCTGCCCTTTCCACGGGGAAATTCGTCCCACGAGACCCACAATCGGGGCGTCCTGGCTTTCGTTTGCAGGACGAGGCACGAGAGACAGATCTAAACCGTCATGTACCACCTCCGCAAGCCGCGGCTTACGCCGGCTCACACCACTTGATCGGGTGGGCAGCAGCAGGCTTTCCATCGTTGCATGGGAGTTGGTGATCACGGCATGCGGAATGATGCGGACGAGCCTGCGGAAGACCTGAACCACGCGCCGCGGCAGGTAATCCGCCGCGATGCGGTCGCGCACGTGCCACACCACACGTTTGCCCGCCAGCAAACCGGCGATGCCGCCCAGGATGTCAGCTTTCAAAGAATTTGTATGAACAATGTCGACCCCAAGGCTGCGGATCAAGGAGCGAAGCTGCCAAAGATAGGGTACGAGACCGGCGACTTGACGCAACTGACGCAGGTTGAGGCCGCCCAGCGTATCTTTGCGTGCTTCACGCACTGCTCCGGCGAGCGGCAAAAGATGCACCGGGCTATGGGGCTGCAGCAGCGCGGCCAAGGGTCCGTCCTCCAATAACAGCACCTCGTACGCCACTCTGTCTGGATCAAGATGTCGCAACATGGACCGCAATGCCAACTCGCCTCCGCCCAGCTTGGCGGTGTGGTTGACGAAAAGAACACGGATCGGACGTTTCGACAAGAATCCTCACAGCATGGCAGGTTGGCGTTATGGAGACGCGGGGAGGGTACGAGCAACTTTCGCCAGAAGATGACGTTTCGTCCCACGTGGTACAAGCGCTCGCACATCTTCCGAGGCCGCGGCGTGGTACGGCTCCTCATGCAATTTGATCTCCTCTATTTATACAGAGGGCCGGGAGCCATGTCCCGTGTTAATTGCTCTCGCTGGAGCACGTTAGTAAGTGCCTTTTGGGGGAGAAACAAGACGAGGCGGGTAATCGAGTGGTCGGGGAGTCCCGTCTTGCGGAGGACTACCTTTCTGCGGATCACCCCTGCATCGATCTGCATCGTGCAGCATGGCGGCGGCGCTCTGACCCGTCGGTAATGTTTGCAGTTACCAGAGTTAGGAGCTTTGCACAAGTTTAACGTGGCTGGGTTTCTGGCCGGGTGGTAGGCTTGAAAGAGCTAACTTCTTCACGTGCTCGGGCCATGTATGTCGCAGCAAGATGCCAGGAAGAAACGAAACTGATGCAGTGATTCGGCATCGAGACGCTTTACCGGCCCGATACAACGAACCGTAGATCGCCGCTTTGCCAACTGAAGGAGATGACCTTGACGAACAGAAAAAATCACGTCAGCCTGGCCGCTCTTGACGGCATATTGAGCCTAGCGCTGGCTGTTTGTCTTCTGAATCATGGATGGCCGGCACACTCCTTTGGCCGGTTCGCGGCCGGCAATGTGCGCGCTGTCGATGCCCTGTTCGGTATCAGCTTCATCTTTGCGTGGCAGTATTGCTTTACCGTGCTTCACCTGTACGATCGCTTTGCCGCAATTCCCAGCAGAATCAAGGCGATCGGCAAAGGGGTTGGGCTCATGTTTCTGCCCCTGGTGCTGCACCTGTACTTTTTCCATCGTCCGATGCTTGTGTTTTCGCGGTTGGTTCTGGTGTTCACCGTCCTGTTTCTTTACCAACTCAGCCGGTACGCCATTGTGGGGTACGTAGCTGACCGGATCGCCTTTCGCAATCCCCGTCGTGCCTTGATTCTTGGCAGTGGGCCGAGGGCGAGCAAGGCTTGGAAAGAGATCCGCACGCGGTACAACACATCGATCGACCTCCTCGGGTTCGTCGATGACCGGCGGGTTGAAGACATGCCGCCCGATGTGGCTAAGCGCTACCTGGGATCCATCAACGACCTGAGTGATCTTCTCGTCAAGAAAGTTGTGGACGTTCTATTAGTCGCCATGCCCATGCAATCGTGCTACTCGCTGATGCAGCAGGCCGTGCATGAGGCCGAAGCCGCAGGGGTCGCCGTTGTTTACCTCAACGATGTTTTTTCTACAAGGTCCCGAGCCTCGGGCTTTAACGACAGCATCTTGCGCGACCTGCTTCCGCAGCATGAGCGCCACTTTGTTTTCATTCTGTTGAAGCGCCTGTTCGATTTCACAGTCGCGGCGGTTGGATTGCTTGTGCTTTCTCCCCTGCTGGTCTTGATTGCCCTTTGCGTCAAGCTGAGCAGCCCGGGACCCGTGATCTTTGTGCAACATCGATACGGGCACCGGCGACGGCTCTTCCCCATGCTGAAGTTCAGAAGCATGGTCGCCAATGCAGAGGCGCTGATGCCCGCGCTTGAAAGCGCCAATGAAGCAGACGGTCCGATCTTTAAACTGAAGAATGATCCACGGGTCACCAAGCTGGGCCGCTTTTTGCGTAGCACCTCGCTCGATGAGCTGCCACAGCTCTGGAATGTCCTGGTAGGGCACATGTCGCTGGTCGGTCCACGGCCCATGAGCATCCGCGACGTTTCGTTGATGAGTGAGGCTACGCTGATGCGTCGGTTCAGCGTGAAGCCTGGAATCACTGGCCTTTGGCAGGTAAACGGACGAAGCTCCGTGGGCTTTGACCATTGGGTAACGATGGACAACAGCTACATCGACCGCTGGTCTTTGCTGCTGGATTTTGAAATTCTAGCTCGCACGTTTGTGGTCATCTTTCGTCGATCAGGTGCGGTCTAGCTGTGAGATTTGGAATGGGGACGGCATGAAAATCGCAGTGGTGCACGATTACTTCACGCAAATGGGGGGCGCGGAGAAGGTGGCGGAGGAGCTATACCACATGCTTCCCGGCGCGGACCTGTTTGCCACGGTCGCGTTACCCGAAAAGATGCCTCCTTCCCTGCGCGGAGTCGAAGTGCATACGTCCTGGATGCAGGGCATGCCGAAGATGTCTACGCTGTACCGCATTTATTTTCCGCTCTATCCGATGGCCGTTCGATCGCTGAATCTGGAAGCGTACGATCTCATCATCTCGAGTTCCTCCGGGTACGTGAAGGGGGTACGAGCGCATCCCGATGCCATCCATGTCTGTTATTGCCACACGCCCATGCGCTGGGTATGGAGCTTCGGCAGCTATTCTTCCCGGGAGTCCTTTGGCAAAGGTATCCGGACGGTTCTCCCCACTTTGATCCGCGGATTGCGGGTATGGGACGAGAGCGCTTCACGCCAGCCGGATCATTTCATCGCCAACTCCCGAATCGTCGCCGACCGTATCTGGCGAGCGTACAAGCGTGCTGCTGAAGTGATCTTCCCTCCTATTGACATTCATCGGTTTCAGCCGGTGGACGAGCAGGAGGACTATTACGTGATTTTGGCGCGCCTGGTCGCGTATAAGCGTGTCGATCTCGCTGTGTCTGCTTTTACCGAGATGGGCAAGCGCCTCGTGGTGCTAGGTGGCGGTCCCGCGCTCGATGGACTCAAAGCGTTGGCTGGACCAACGATCACCTTCCTGGGTCGAGCTCCGGATGATGTGGTGGAACACCACGTTGCCCGTTGCCGCGCTCTGATCTTCCCCGGTGAGGAGGATTTTGGCATGGCGCCGCTCGAGGTTGCCGCGGCAGGGCGACCCACCATTGCGTATCGTGCGGGCGGTGCCATCGAGACGATCATCGAAGGAGAGACAGGCTTGTTTTTCAATGAGCAGACCACGGCGAGCGTCGTTGACGCTGTGCAACGGTTCGAACAACAGGCCGTGTGGGATTCGGCACGAATCCGCAAGCATGCGGAAGGCTTCAGCGAAGAGGTGTTCCAGCAACGCATCTGCTCTTTTCTGGCAAAAATCGGGGCGCCGATCCAGCAGCCGGTGTGGAATGGTTGATACAGGGGCAGAGGGCATCCAGCAAACGGCATTTTCGGAGCCGGGTGGGACGGTGCAGCCTCGCGGCAATCAATCGCCTATGAAGGTTTTTGTCCATCTCGCATATGGGTTCGGGCGAACAGCCTGGAAATCCCGCTTCGATCAGGGGGAGATCATAGGCATCAACCACGATGACCCTTACGGCTATCAGCAGGCAAACGCGATGGGCTGTGTTCTCCAGCAGTCGGAAGACATGCCGGAGTGGCGGCTGGGACGGCTCATCCGCCTGGGGGTCCGCGCCTTCTTCGGCTTCGATCTTGTGCATGCCTGGCGCAACCGCCGCGGCATCCTCAACGCCGAGGTCGTATGGACGCACACGGAATCGCAATCGCTCGCGATCCTGTTGCTTTTGAAGCGACACAAGGGCCCCAAACCCAAACTGATTGCGCAGACCGTTTGGTTGATGGATGCATGGGACACCTACGCGGGGCTGCGCAGGCAGTTTTATCTTTCGCTGCTGCGCGGCGCGGATTTACTCACCTTTCTTTCCCCCCCGGCCATGCGCAAAGCGCAGCACCTGCTGCCTGCCAAACGTACGGCCTTTCTGCTGTACGGCATCCGTACCGACCAGGCGTTGGAGGTACTTGACCGGCCGGTACACACGCCCGCTCGCCTGCTAATGCTGGGCAATGATCGTCATCGCGATTGGCCCACCTTTATCGCTGCCGTCAAGAACGATGCAAGGTATACGGCAAAGGCCATCACCCGTGCCCCCCTCACGGAACATTTGCAGGGGGTGGGCAATGTTGTACAAGAGGTACCCACGAGTAACGAAGCACTCTTCGCCCTGTTCCGCTGGGCCGATATCGTGGTGATCTGCCTTACGGAAAATCTTCACGCCTCCGGCATCACGGTTGTCGAAGAGGCCGTTCTTTGCGGTCTGCCCGTCATCTGCACGCATGTGGGTGGCATTGAAAGCTACTTCACCGAAGACGAGATTACCTACGTGCCGGTGGGCGATCCGGAAGCGGTCCGGCAAGCGGTACAGCAGCTTGCCGCCGATGCCGCACTGCGCGAGGGCAAAGTGCGCCGTGCGCTGTCACGGATGAAGACCGGAAACATCAATTCTCGCAGTTACGTGGCACAGCACGTGGCACTGTCGCAGGAACTTTTAAACAGATGATGCCGCAGTCCACAGGTTCGTCATCTGAGTAAAATATGCCCGGTCTCAAAGAAAGTCTGCAAGACATCAGCGCTCTGGTGTCCAACGAACGGAGCTTCGTTTTACGAGTCGTTCAACCCGGCCTGGCGGGTCTCATGGACGGCTCCGTTTCCACGCTTGCACCTATTTTCGCTACCGCTTTCGCTACACATCATTCGCACACCGTTTTTTTGATCGGGGCGGCTTCTGCCGTCGGCGCCGGTATTTCCATGGCGTTTTCGGAAGGCCTTTCGGATGATGGCGAACTGACAGGCCGCGGCAAGCCCTTGTTCCGCGGCCTGGTCACGGGTTTGATGACCTTTATCGGCGGCTTTCTGCACACGCTGCCTTTTTTAATTGGAAATGTCCACCAAGCGCTGATTTTGGCCTATGTGGTTGTAGGCATTGAGTTGATCGTGATCGCCTGGATCCGCTATCGCTATATGAAGACCGGCTTCGGGCTTTCGTGCCTGCAGGTCATCGTCGGCGGTGGCCTGGTCTTCGCCGCCGGCGTGCTGATCGGACAATCCTGACCTTGCCTGTCGCTCAGGCGCGAGCCACAAGACCCGCTTTGGCCATGGCGACGGCCACCTCAGGATTTTTCGCAAAGGTAGACCAGACGAAGCCCGAGCGCAGGTTTTCCGCCATAACGAGGCTGATGCCGAGATCGATCCCGAGCACATCCGGGTCATACCAGTCAGCCTGGGGATGCAAGGCATCGCAAAACCCATACCGACCCCAGGCGCGTGCGCCGTACCGTTCCTTGATGAAGTGCTGCACGGCCAGGCAGGCTTCAGGCAGAAACGGGAGCGAGCCTGCCGTGGCATACGGCACGACGCTGCCGTCGATGCGGCCCTGCGCCGGCGGTCCGCCCCAGGCCTGGTAGCCGGCTGCAGAGTCGGATGCCGAAATGCCCCAGTAGTTCTTCGCGTAGGGCGCGCCCAGGCCCAGGCAAAAATCCCGGTGCGCACGCGTGGCCAGCACTGAATTTTCGAAGTAGTCGGCATACGCGTCGTGCCGGCCGCGGAAGTCGAACCACGCATGGCTGTACTGGTGCGTAAAGAGCGGATCGTTGCCGCTGATATAGGTGAAGCCGTCGAAGGCGACCTTCGGCCGCGACCACGCTGTCCACACTTCGGGTCCAACCGGATGCGTGGGCGAGCCCAATGCCAGCAGCGGAATCATCATCAGTTCGCAGTAGTGGTTCCAGCGAGCCGCAAGAAAGCCCGTCTGCGGCTTCCATCCCATGGAAAACGTGGCTTCGCCGTTCAGCATCCACGGCCAGTCCACGCGTTCGTAGATCGTCGTTGCCAGGCGCACAACTTCGGGATCGGCCCCGAAGTGGACGCGCGCGGTCAAGACGCCGCACAGCAGCAGAGCCGTATCGATAGACGAAAATTCGACCTGCGGCCACGGCGCGCCGGTGTCGACATCGTCGAAGTGGCAAAAGAAGCCATGCTCGTGCGGCAACACATTTGCATGAAAGCGCAAAGTTCGGAGCACTTGGGCGTAGGCAGCGTCGCGCGTCAGATAGCCGCGCTGGTCCGCGATGGCGAGCGCCGTCAGCCCGAAGCCGGTGGCGGCGATCGAAGCCATACGGCGTGGGTCGCGTTTGCCGTCTGTGTTGTTCGCGGCCGCGCGATCCAGCACCTGACCGGTCGTAGCGCTTGCCTGCTCGACGAAATACCGGCAGGCGCGCCGCTCGATCGCATCGAGCAAGGCATCATCCGTCGCCCGCAACGCAAAACCCTGCGCCGTTGTGGGTATCGCACGGGCGTGTAGGTGGCGCGGGGCGCAGGCGGCCCCTGTCACGCCGGCCAGCAGATGCAACGCCGTACGACGAGAAACAGGCGGGCAGCTCATCGCCGTACCACCACCACAGCCAGCCCATGCGCCGGCACGGCAACCGTGAGCTTGTTCTCGCGCAGATGTACTTGTTCGGCGGGTGCCAGCGCACCGGCAGCCTGCAGCTGCTTCACCTGCGCCACGGTCAGATCGCCCGGCGGCCGGCCCATGGCGTCAAAAGCCTTCAACACGTTGCCATGATCGTCGTCGACGCGCCAGAGTTCGACCGCGGCGTTCGGCGCCACATGGTCGATTTGCAGGGTAAAGGTGCGCACAGCAGCCGTACCCGCCGGCATGGTGTACTCGGCACCGGTGCCGGTGGGCGGCGCATAATTCCATAGCGCCAGGCTGACGGCCGACTTCGATTCGGTGGCCAAAGCCGAGTCCGATGCAAGCGAAAGCCGCTGATCGCCGAGCTTATGCAAGAGACGAAAGACGTTCAGCGCAGGCTTATCGATGTGGTCCGCCGCGACTACACCGAAGCCGCCGTAAAACGGCGTACGCACAACGCCCTGCTCCTCAAACACATCGGAAAACGCCCAATATGCCATGTCCGACACAAGACCGTCGCACAGCCGAATGGTATTCGCGAGCCACGGGCCCATATAGGTCGAGTCCGTCACATTTGGCTCGTTGGCATAGCTGGCGTTGTACTCGGAAAAGATGAGTGGCAGCTGCGGGTAGGCTGAGTGCAGCATCTGCTCATGCACCATCTTCACGGACCGGTACACCATCTGGTCGCGAGCAATCTGTTCCGTGGTGCCGAAGATGTTGTCGGCCGTGTCATTGGCGTACACGTGCGTGGAAACAAAGTCGAGCGGGACATTTTGCGCTTTGATGTGGGCGAGAAACGGTGTCACCCAGGCGGCCTGTGCGGTGGAGGGCCCCCCGACCTGCAAGCGCGGCGAAACGGCCTTCAGCGCGCGCGCGGTGTGATCGTAAAGGGTGAAATAGGTCGCCTGCTTGGGCTCACCTCCCCAAAAGTCGAGGTTGGGTTCGTTCCACACCTCAAACTTCCAGGTTGCGACCTCCCCTAGGCCATACCGTGCGACGAGATGCTGTGCGAACGCCCGCATCATCGCATCCCACAGGGCATAGTCCTTGGGTGGCGAGACAACGGGGTGATACCAGAACGGGTGTACCGCGTCGGGGTTGGCGGCCATCTTGCGGGGCATGAAGCTCAGTTCCACAAACGGCCGCACTCCCTGCGCCAGCAGGCCGTCGTAGATCT
>CAXTRN010000005.1:0-40055 GCA_964246645.1 uncultured Acidobacteriaceae bacterium | reverse complement strand
ACGCGGAATGTAAAACGTCATCGGTCACAGCTTTCGCCAACACGATTTTGTTGAAAAGACGCAAGGCGAATTCAGCCGTTTGCGATGAGGTCAGCACCATGTATGCAGTGATTCGCACCGGCGGCAAGCAATATCGCGTAGCTCCCGGCGACACCCTGAAAGTAGAAACCACCGCACACGAGAACGGCGCGGTTGAATTTTCCGATGTGCTTGCCGTTTCCGGCGAAGCGGGTACGTTTGAAGGCGATCTGGGCGGCGCCAAGGTGCTCGCCAGCGTTGTCGGCGAAGGTCGCGGCGAAAAGATCCTGGTGTTCCATTACAAGCGCAAAAAGCAGTACAAGAAGATGCAGGGTCACCGTCAAAACTTCCTGGAAGTCAAAATCAATGCCATTCAGGTCGGCGGCCGCACCTTCGATACACAGGCGCAGTAGACCTCCCTACGACTCCCTTTGTTCCGGCTTGGTTTGGGTACGATTTGAGCAACGGGAGCGCTGACCGCGCACCCCAGATTTTGCGGCATCCGCCGCGTATGAGGCACAGCAATGGCACATAAAAAAGGTCTTGGCAGCAGTAAAAACGGCCGCGATTCCAATGCACAACGGCTCGGCGTGAAGCGCTTCGGCGGCCAGTTGGTCACCGGCGGCTCCATCCTGGTTCGTCAACGTGGCACGCCGCTGAAGCCCGGCAAGAATGTTGGTCGCGGCTCTGACGACACGCTCTTCGCGAAGATTGACGGCGTGGTCAAGTTTTCCGATCGCGGGCAGCAGGGCCGCTTCGTTTCCATCGAACCCGTTGCCAGCGAAGCCGTCGCCGTGAGCGCGGCTGCATAGCTGCATCCAGCCCAAGGAAGACAAATGGGAAGTTCCCTCTGTCGGAACTTCCCATTTGCTTTTCGCGACACAAAAGCTCGAACTAATGTTGTGGGTCGACCAGCGGCAATAAACGCGGCGATACAAGCTGCGATAACGCCAAGCCAGCGGCGCTAGCGCAATGGCCAGCTTTTGCGGTCCAGCGTGAAAAGATCGCGTGTCGTGCAGTATCCGCCGCCGCCGTGCATCCGGCCGATAAGCCGCATCTGCGCGGGGTCCACATGCAAACGCGCTACATCCTCGAACACCGCAGTGCGCACGTGTACCTCAACAATCTTGCCCAAAACAATGGTGCTGCTGCCGCCCGGCTCGATGGTTTGAAAGAGCTTGCATTCCAATGCCACAGGTGAAGCCGCAATCCGTGGCACCTCGACAACCCGGCACGGTGCCAGCGCCAACCCGGCGAGCTGCGTTTCATCAGTACCTCGGGGCGCATTGGTCGCGGTAATGTTCATTTGCTCGGCCAACTCTTCGGGCACCATATTCACGACGAACTCCCCGCGTTCCCGGATGTTGTACAGGGAATCCTTTGCCGGACGATCCGGTGCCGAAGAGAAACTGATCGCCACCAACGGCGGGTCCGACGACAAAATGTTGAAGAAGGAGTACGGCGCCGCATTCAGCTCTCCGCTGCGGCTCTTTGAGACTACCCAGGCAATGGGTCGCGGCAAAATCACGGAAGCGAGCAGCTTGTAAGCATCACCTTTGCTCATTGCTTCGAGGTCGAAGTGCGAAAACTCCTCCGGGAGAGCAGGATCAACCGTAGCAACGGAATAGACAGCAGCTTGCAAAGATTCGGGCATAAAGGCTGCCTGTTGGATGAGCTCCGCATGGCTACGGTTCCAGCTATGTGACGCTGGGCCGGACACCCTGGTTGAGAACGGCATTGTGAGCCTGTTCTGCGCTGCTCTGCTGCGAAATCCCGAAAGCGGGCCGGCTCTGCGCTAGGATGAAGAGGATAGGAGTTTCATGGCGTCAGTCGAGGTGAACCAGATGTTAGCGGCGGCAGCTGCGGCCTGTGAGGACAAGAAGGCTGAGGATATCCGCATCCTCGCACTCGATCCCACGGAAAGCGGGCTGACCGATTACTTCCTGATCTGCACCGGTACCAACGATCGCCAAACGGTGGCGATCACCGATGAGATCGAGATTCGGCTCAAGCGAGAATTCGCGACCTATCCCAACTCGGTCGAGGGCCGGCGACAGGGCGAATGGGTGCTGATGGACTATGTGGACTTCATCGTTCACGTCTTCTTGCCCGAAAAACGTGCGTACTACGGCTTGGAGCGTCTGCGCCCTTCTGCAACGACCCTCAGCCTTGCCGATTTGAGTACGGAAATCAAAGCAGCCATTGCAGCGAAGCGCCCCGTGAAAGCGGCAAGGAAGGTGGTTGCGGGTACAACAGAAATCGAAGTTGCCGTAAAAGCACCTCGGGTGAAGAAAATCGAGCGTGGCGGGGTCACTTCCATAGCAAGCAAGGTCGCGAAATCAGCAAAGAGTGGCGACACAGCTTTTGCGGGCGATCCCGAAACTCTCGCGCAGCCAGAAAAAAAGGCGGTTCGAAAAGCCACGAAGCAGGTGGCAAAACGGGCTGTTCGCGACGAAACGACTTTGTAAAAGGCGTTTCCACGCCGAGGTGCCAGCAAGCTTTGTGAGTCGATGCGAGTTGTTGCAGTCACGTCGCGCGCTCAGGCTCCATCCAGAAACATCTCTTAGCCATGCGTTTGCTGCTTGCTTATATCAGCCCTCGTCGCGAACTGAAATCGGCTCCAGTCGCCGCGGTGGTGGAGGACTACGTGCGCCGATGCCAGCGCTACGCGCCTGTTCGCCTGGAGGCCCACCGCACGGAGGCGGCGCTTGTGGCGAGCATGGAGCGGCAAAGCGGACGCGTGACACCGTCGCTCATCCTTCTCGATAGCCGCGGCACGGCGTTGACGTCCGTGCAATTTGCCCAGCATGTTGGCCGACAGCGCGATGAAGGCAAGCAGGAAATGGTGCTGGCCATCGGCCCCCCGGACGGCTGGTTGGCCGCGACCCGCGACCGCGCCAACCTTCTGCTCTCCCTGGGCGCGATGACCCTGCCGCACGAGCTCGCCCTGGCAGTCCTAAGCGAGCAAGTCTACCGCGCGCTCACCATCCTGGCAGGACACCCGTACCATGCAGGGCATGCGTAATGAAGGTAAGAATGAATGCAGGTGCCAGGACGCAAGTGGCCGCGGTGCGCGACCACTCGCGTCCTGTGTTGCGTTGAGTTCTTAGAAAGCTAGCCTGAGTTGGAATTCTGCTGTACGTGGAGCACCCTGATCGAAGGTGCCAGACTGCCTCGTGACGCGCAAAGGATTGACCGTGGCGAAGTCAGTCGGGCCATTCACGCTACCCGATCCACCTGTTCCGAGGTCACCCCCAAAAGGAGCATCACTCGGGTTGCCTGCACTGCCTCCGAAGTTGGAGAAATTTCCGACGTTGTAGAAGGCGATGCGCGGCTCGAGCACGACAGATTCACCCAAATTATGAACGTAGCGGGCTAAGCGAATGGGGTACGAGAAAGTCAGATCCACCTGACGGAAATCCGGATTTGCCGGTGCTGTTCCTGCAATCTGATTTTTGATCTGTTGAACGGTGCCGCCCAACGCAATGAGTTGTGCTTGCGTGAAGAGCCCGCTATTCACAAGCGCTTGCCCGGCTGGAGTGAGTCGACCTGCTTGTGTGGCGTTGAAGCCGTTGATGTAACCCGAAAGATTGCTGGGCTTAACCCGATGCATGTAATCACCCGGCAAGGTACCTGGCGCAAGATCGCCTGAAGTGCCGTCGCCGTCTAAATCCGAAGTGAAGATATTGGCGACCGGGTTGGCTGTGTTATCCAGTGTCAGGCTTTGTGGGAGTGCAGAGTAGAAATGCCCAATAATGCCGATCTCGGGGCCGTATTTCACTAGAAAAGAACCGCCGAAAGAAACCTGGTGTTTCCGGTCCAACTGCGCACGACCAATGAACGCTGTTGGATTGTCGTTGCTCCAGGAAGGACTGCTAAAGAATTGGTCACTCGTTGAGCTGTTTGCGGAAGAAACAATTCGAGAGAGATTGTAGGAAACCTGGATGTTGGAGCGTTCAATTCCTGGAACAGGCCGCGACTTCTGCTCCCGGAACACGACCTGGAAGGCATCGTAACCGGAGCGCCCAACTGGAAGAAGAAAGGCTCCGCTACCTAGAAGTGGATTTAGGCCGGGAAATGCGGCTCCAGTATTTGCAGTGAAGCCGTTCGCCGCTGGAGCCGAACCACCAAGGAACTGGTTACCGGAATCCAGACCATTGTTGGCAAAGGTATTGATCGTCGCCCCGCTCGCGATCGCACAGTTAATCGAAGTCGCGGTTGAACCCTGAGGACAGTTTGGGTAATTCGCGACCGTCGCTGCGATTGCGTGAGTTGCCGCTGTTTGGTTCAGGTAGCGAGCCGCGCCGACATGGTTCACATCAAGCGTTTGGGCGATTTTGAGCGTGCTGTTATGGATGTAATCGGCGGAAAGAACAGCACCTTTAAACAGTTCACGCTGGGTCCCAAAATTCCACTGCTCGGAATAGGGAGTGCGATAAGGGGCGCCGTAGATGCCGTTAGCATCCAAGGTCCTTCCAATAAAGCCGCTGTTTGGACCATTGGGATTCTTCTGCGAAATAGCTTGGAATCCCTGCGACAACGCGAGGACATACGGAGCTGCCACCTTCACCGAGGAGGCACAGATCTGGGCAAAGGTTAAAGGAACTCCATTTACCGTAGTGCCTTTCGTGAGCGTTCCGTCGGCATTTTGAAAGCTTGTCACGCCACAGATGTTAGCGCCTGCTGCTGCTTCGGCAAAGAAGGGTCCTGAGGCGAGGAGCGAGGCTCGCGCGTTCGTTGTGTTATTGAACACGTCGCCCTCATAGAAGATACCGAAACCCGCCCGGAACACGGTTTTATGGTCGCCGGGAGCATAGACGAACCCAATTTGCGGACCAAAGTTCCCATACGGCTGGTGCACCGAACCAGCAAATTGCGGTCCGAACTGCCCAAGTAACGAAGTGTTCCCCGTGCATGGCACTTGACTGGCGTCTGTAAAAACATTGACCGTGTCGAGAGCCGAGCAGGGGATAGGGGCAACATCCTGGTTTGCACGGTCGGTGTCGACACTCCAACGCACACCAGCACTTAGGGTGAAGCTGGGTTTGATCTTCCATGAATCTGCGACATAGGCACCTTCGCGCCAATCATGAACACCGCTTCCAATTAGACCGAACCCAGGATTTTCAGTAAAAAAGCCGAGACCATTCCCAATCGTGATGGCACTCGGGTGATAACCGTTCAGGGGATCGGCGGGGCAAGCACCGGAATTACCATTGCCGCAGTTGGCCAGAAGCGTACCCGATGTTTCCCGGAGCCGAGGACCAAGCCCGAAGAAGTTGGCGAACCCACCACCTAGAATGTGGTTCACGCTATAGCCGAATCGCACGGTATGCGCGCCCCTGGTCCAGGATCCGTCGTACCGCGCTTGCTTATCGCTCTGGAATGTGCCCTGGGGCGCATCCACATTTGGCCCCGATGCAAGTAAAGAGTTTGTACCCTGGCGATATTGGAAGGTGATACCCGGCAACAAATTGACTGGCGCGCTGTTCGAAGTGTCAGCAATAAGGTTGTGGAA
Source organism: uncultured Acidobacteriaceae bacterium (assembly GCA_964246645.1). Taxonomy (GTDB): domain Bacteria; phylum Acidobacteriota; class Terriglobia; order Terriglobales; family Acidobacteriaceae; genus Granulicella. The sequence continues at coordinate 34,519 of CAXTRN010000005.1, read as the reverse complement.
CTTTTCGTAACTGCCACGGAAAGAATGAGTAAGTCGGCCAGATTGAAAATCCGCACCGCCGGCTATGCCGGGAGTGTTGTCGCGATTCGCATAGGTTTCAAACTGCTGGCCGAAATTGCCCTGCAACGAGTTCACGTCATAGCTCACGCGAGCAAAATAGCGGCCACTGAGGGGGCCGTTATAGTCCAGCCGGATCGTAGAGTATGTTTCACGATAAGGTGATGCCACGCTCAAACCGGCGAACGCTGCCGAGAAAGGTCCACCTACTTGCGCGGGCTGCGCTGAATCCTGCTTGATTCTTTCTGAATTGCCAAAAAAGAAGAGCTTGTCCTTAATCAGGAATCCGCCGATGGAACCGCCGTACTGATTCCGCTGAAAGGGTGGTTGTGTTCCGAACTCTGTGGCGAAAAGTGCGCGTGCATCCTGGAAATTGTAGAAAGCTTCGCCATGGAAGCGATTGGTTCCAGTTTGTGTGGCAACGAGAACCTGCCCCGTCGAGGTCACGTCACCGGAAACATCCTGAGTGGAGCGGTTGAGTTGAAACTCGCCCACCGCACCCTGAGATACGTTAAAGATTGTAGTGCCGACTGTTTCATCCGTGATGTCCTGACCATCCAGGAGAATGCGCGTTGTGCGCCCGGACACGCCACCGATGGAAAGCGCCGAATACCCGGCCTTTGTCGGATCGAAGGAGCCGCCTGCCTGCAACACGACGCCAGGCTCAATCTGCGCAACATCCAGGAAGTTGCGTCCATTAATAGGAAGGGTGGCAATCTGCTGTGCCGTCAAGACGTCGCTGACGCCGGCCTGATCTGCATTTACCTGAATTGATCCCGCATTCACATCGACCGTTTCAGAAGCTTGCCCCACGGTGAGCTTGAACGACCCAGGCGTTGCCGTACCGACCCGCACTACCGTGGAGACACGGAGCGTTTCAAAGCCGGAAGCTGCGATGGTCACCCTGTAATTCCCAGGTGCCAGGGGACCCACCGAATAGTAGCCCGCAGAATCAGTTTTGAGATTGCGAGTAAAGCCGTTGTCGAGCGAAACAACGCCTACGGTCGCACCCGGAACTGCGGCGCCACTATTGTCGCCAATCGTACCCTGGATCGAACCTCCATTCGTAGACACGACTTGCGCGTACGCCGCCGAAAGGTCTCCGCTGATTCCAGCAAAAGATGCAAAGGCAATAGCAGCTAAGACAGAAGACCAAGGTAATACTTTCATTGCCACCCCGAAAAGAACGCTATTCCGGGGTACAGCACGTTCTATGCCAAACCCAATCCCACAAACGACGCACACATCACCGCCCCATGGAGTGAATATCTATAGAATTCTGTATGTTCGCGGACTTTATCTTCGTTCGAACATAGACGAGCTACCAGCAATAGCCAGCAATCGGGCTTACACCTCCCGCGCGTTGCCCGGCTTGGGGCGGAAGCGCAGGCTGTAGAACGCGCCGAAAAGCGTGAGGAGCAGGCCCCACCAGAAGGTCGGGTGCAAGGTGTGGAGGACGGTGGGTGCTTCGTGGTTGCCGAGCCAGGCCCAGGCGCCGTAGGGCAAAAGGACGATGCCGTACAAAAACGTCATGATGCCGACAAAAAACCAGATGGATAATGCCTCGCCGCGACCGGTACCTTCTGCCATGGGTGCTCCTGAAACTGTGCGTGCGGCGTGTGAGTGCCGCGCCGTAGATGTTGCGTTGTGAGTGCTGTGCTGTGCGTGAATGCTGCGTGGGAGTGCTGTGCTGTGAGTTCTGCGCCGTGAGTACCGCGCTCTGAATGCGGCATCGGGTGCTGGTGATATATCGCGGATGCTGGTTTGGAGGGGGATCGCGGATGGGTGATAGCCGCCCGCGGTGGTTGCTGTTTACCAGAAGGCGAGGTTTAGACCGACAAAGACGACAGCCACGATCGCTGCCCAGAAGACGGGCTTCTGCCATAGGGTGCGGCTACCGTCATCGGGAATCGTTGTGGCGCCGTAGACGAGGCCGTCAAGGGAAGCGGCGGACTTTGGTTTTGTGGCCAGGCTGACCAGGACGGTCACCAGGACGCAGATGATCCAGCTCCACAGGGCGCGGAAGAGGTTTTCGGCCATGGGTTGAGCGTCGCGGGAAAGCGCAACGTGGGCCAGCGCCTCCGCTTTATGCGCTGCCGTGCCGGTGCTGGTGTAGACGAACATAGCGATGGAACTGCCGGTGCCGCAAAGCAGGCCCCAAAAGCCGCCCGCTTCGGTGGCGCGACCCCATAGCATGCCGAGGATCACTGTACCGAACAGCGGCGCGATAAAAAAGGAAAACAGCGCCTGGACGTAATCCATAATCGAACTCGCGTGTGCGACGAGGTAAGCCGTCGCGATCGAGATCAGCATGCCGACCACGGTGGACCAGCGGCCCATCGCGACATAGTGCTTATCCGACGCGCGCTTGTTGAGGTAGGCGCCGTAAAGGTCGTAGGTCCAAACGGTGGAAAACGCGGATACGTTCCCGGCCATGCCGCTCATAAAGCCGGCGACGAGCGCGGTGATGCCGAGACCCAGCAACCCCGGCCCGCAGTAGCGGATCAGCATGAGCGGCAACACCTGATCGTAGGCGTGCTGGCCGGTTTTGGCGGCCACATCGCCGGGAACCAGATGGTAGATCTGTTGCCCGTTATGCGTGAGCCCCAGCGCGAGCAGGCCGGGCAGGATGACGATGAGCGGCACGGCCATTTTGAAGGCTGCGCCGATCACCGGCGCCAGCTTGGCGGAACGAAGGTTGTTCGCCGAAAGCACGCGCTGCACGACGAGGAAATCCGTCGTCCAGTAGCCGAACGAAACGACCGCGCCAAGCCCGAAGATCATCCCAAACCAGTTCACCCCCATGGGATTGGTGTTGAAATGGCCGAGCGTCGACCACATGTGCGTGTAATCGGTGGAACCGACGTTATGCGCGATCTGCGCTTTCAGGTTGGTCCAGCCGCCGGCTTCGGTGAGCCCGAGGATAGGAATCAGCGCCGCGCCGGCCCAGATGAGCACGAATTGCAGCACCTCATTGATGATGGCCGAACGCAAACCACCCAGCATGACGTAGATCGCCACGGTGACTGCGCCGATCCAGATGGAAAACGTGATATTCCAGCCAAGCACCGTCTGCATGACGACGGCCATGGCGTACATATTGACGCCGCTCATCAGAATCGTCATCAGGCCGAAGCTGAGGGCGGACAGTCCGCGCGCGCCCTCGCCGAAACGCAATTTCAGGTAACCCGGCACCGAGTGCGTTTTGGAGATGTAATAAAACGGCATCATCACGATGCCCAGGAACAACATCGCCGGAATCGCGCCCAGCCAGTACCAGTGCATCGCCAGAATGCCGTACTGATACGCGGAGCCCGCCCAGCCCATCAACTCCAGCGAGCCGAGATTGGCGGAAACAAAGCTCAATCCGGCGATCCAGGCGCTCATCTCACGGCCGGCCAGAAAGAATTCTTCGCTGGTGTTGGTCGACCCTTTCACGTAAAAGCCGATAAAGATGACCACAGCGAAGTAAAGCGCCAGGATCAGGATATCTACCGGCGCAAGATGGGTCAGTTGGGCCGAAACAAGGAATGTAAGCGCATTCATGTGAAAGAAGAGACCATCGACGCAGTGGCGTACAGGGCAGCATCATACGTGGCGCGCACGATCTTCCGCTACAGGTTTCTTTATCGCGTTGCCTTCAACGCTGTTGTTGACTCTATCCCCTTTCAATCCTTGCAGGCGCTGCCGGACGTCCTGAGTGTGGCGGTATGCCGGTTCCGGCGCATTCTTTGACGTGTCCAGGAGAGGTCGGCATGTCATCTCGATCCCCGCGCGTGGGCACAGCCTGCTCAGTTGCATACATGCGCAAGTGTGTATATAAAAGAACTGAGGAGAGATGGCATGCAAGCAAGCTGCACAGGGGATGACCATGCCGGGCGTACACCGCCAGCGCCCATCGAAGAAGCCACGCTCGAACGCTGCTCACGCATTTTTCGCGCCATGGGTGACCCCGGACGGCTGCGTCTGCTCGCCATCCTGGCTCACGGCCCCGCCTGTGTCGGTGACCTCCTGCAGCTGGAGGGCGACACCATGGCCGCCATCTCCCAACGATTACGCGTGCTGCGGGGTGAAGACATCGTGCGCCGCAAGCGTGAAGGCAAGCATGTGGTGTATACGCTTGCCGACCAGCACACCCGCAGTCTTGTTAATAACGGCCTGGCCCACGCCGCAGAGCATCTGCATCGTCCCGGCCCGCTACCCTCTTTCAACTCGACCGACCTCAAGGAGAACACCATGACACAGGAGCACATCACCCACGCCGACCATAACCACCAGCACGGCAACGACTGCGGCCACATCGCCGTCGAGCACAATGGTCATACCGACTACCTCCACGACGGCCACCTCCACCACCCACACGAGGGCCACATCGATGAGCACAAGCTCGACGTCAACGCCGCCAACCCTGCCGATTGCACCGACGGTCACGACTGCAACGGCCACGAAGCGCAGCATCTGCACGGCGAAGATTGCGGCCACGAAGCCGTGCCCCACGGCGACCACGTCGACTACCTTGTCGAGGGCCACCTGCATCACCAGCACAACGGCCACTGCGATAACCACGGCAACGTGCAACTCGCGAAGTAACCCGGCAAAGCGAAGGGCGGAGGCCTGGCCTCCGCCCTTTCTTGTATTGGCGATCTTTCCAGATCTTTCCAAAGCACATGGTGCCCACGAGCCGGCGAAGATGTTTCAATGAGGCATGTTCGTTACCTTTCGTGCGCGTCGGCTGTTAAGGTCACTGCTTTTCGGCAGTGAAGTGCTCTTTGGACTTGCTGTGGCCTGCAATCCCGGCGTGGTCCTGGCCCAAAGCCGGTCGCCGCTTGCCTCGGTGGACCCTTTTATCGGCACCGGACCGGATGGGCACACCTTTCCAGGCGCAACGACGCCCTTCGGCATGGTGCAGCTGTCGCCGGACACCGAAATTCGCTCCTTCAAGCAGAGCTACAAGTGGGCCGCCGGCTACCGGTACGAGGACAAGACCATCCTCGGCTTTAGCCAGACACATTTTTCCGGCAGCGGCCACTCCGATCTGGGCGATTTCCTGCTGCAACCGATTACAGGGGATGTCCATCTGGAGCCCGGCGACGCGGACAAGCCGGGCTCAGGCTACCGCTCGCGGTTTTCGCATGACCACGAAAAAGCATCTCCGGGCTACTATGCCGTCGACCTGCTGGACTACAGCGTGCACGCAGAGTTGACCGCGACGCCGCGGGTGGGTGTGCAGCGTTACACCTATCCCGCGGACAAACCGGGGCACGTTCTGCTGGATCTGCGGTCCTCGATCTACAACTACCCAGGCAAGGTCCTGTGGTCGCAGATGACGCTGCACGATGACGGCACGGTGACGGGCATGCGGGAAACGCGCGGCTGGGCCCCCGGCCGGCAGCTGTACTTTGCTTTGCGGTTCTCGCAGCCCGTGGAGGCGCATCACCTGTATGACCGCGAGCCGGTGGACACACCGTATCGCGGCTTCCGAACGCCCGGAACCTCTCCTGAAGACACGCAGTCCATCAAAGGGCGCGGGTTGATTGGCGTCTTCGATTTTCCAGCGAGTTCCCAGCCGCTGGTGGTTAAGATGGCGATTTCGCCTGTCAGCGAAGAGGGCGCCGTGGCCAACCTCAATGCCGAAGTTCCCGGCTTCGATTTCGATAAGGTACGTCAGGTGGCCGAGGCTACCTGGACAAAGGCGCTGAGCGTACTGGACCTCCATGCGGACCCCGCCATGGAACGTAATTTGTACACGGCGCTTTACCACTCCCTGATTGCGCCCAACCTGGAGATGGATGTCGACGGCAGCTACCGCGGACCGGATAACCAGGTGCATAAGGCACAGGGCTTTTCCTTTGTTTCGAATCTTTCCTTGTGGGATACCTACCGCGCCGAGCAGCCTTTGATGACGCTGCTCGAGCCGCCCCGGCGCACAGCCGATGTGGTGAACTCGATGCTCGCGTCCTGGCGTGAAAGCCCCTTCGGCATCCTGCCCATCTGGCAGGAGCAAGGGATCGAGACGTGGTGCATGATCGGCTACCATGCCGTTCCGGAGATCGCCGATGCGTATATGAAGGGCATCGGCGGCTTCGATGCCAAGGAAGCGCTGCAGGCAGCTGTGGCGAGCGCGACCTATGGTCCCTTCGGCGGGCTGGATCAATATATGAAGCTGGGCTATGTGCCCGTCGATCACGACAGCGAGGCTGCGTCAAAGACCGCCGAATACGCCTTTGACGACTGGACGATCTACCGCATGGCGAACAAGATGGGTCGCGCCGACGTTGCGGCGACCTTCGCGAAACGCGCAGAAAACTGGCGTAATAACTTCAACACGAAGGACGGCTTCCTGGAGCCTCGGCTTGCCAATGGAGACTCCCGGAAGCCGTTCGATCCGGCACGGGCAGGCGCGGAAAGCGGCTTTACCGAGGGCAACAGCTGGCAGTACAGCTGGTATCAGCCCCAGGACGTGCAGGGGCTCATCGGCCTCCTGGGTGGGCGCGACAAACTGGTGGCAAAGCTGGATGCGATGTTCGATGCGAAGGTGGATCCGAAGCAGTACGCCGATGTTGAGGACATCAGTGGCATGATCGGGCAATACATCCACGGCAATGAGCCCAGTCATCATCTCGCGTATCTTTACGATTACGCGGGCCAGCCCTGGAGAACCGAGGCGCGGCTTGCGCAGATTGTGAGCTCGCAATACCGGCCGGCACCGGATGGACTGGTTGGCAATGACGACCTGGGGCAAATGTCCGCGTGGCTGCTCTTTACGTCCATGGGCTTTTACCCCGTGGCGCCGGGCTCAAACCAGTACGTGATTGGCAGGCCGTTCGTGCAGGAAGCCACGGTGCATCTGGGCAGCGGCAAAACATTGCACATCGTAGCGGATGGATTGAGCCCCCAAAACGGCTTTGTGCAACAGGTGGCGCTGAACGGAAAACCCCTGAGCCGCACCTTTCTGACGCATGAGGAGTTAATGGCAGGCGGTGAACTGCGCTTCACCATGAGTTCGCAGGCCAAGGCGACCTGGGCCAATAGCAGCCCGGCGGCTCCGTATTCGATGGAAGAAAAGCCATAAAATTCGGATGCATGTAAGATTGCCCTACTCACGGCCAAAGCTACGTGTCGCTTCGTCCGAGAGCAAAGCCGCGGTCGGCTGAAAAAATCTGCTCGCCAAAGGAATTCCTGTTCGGCTCTGCCGAGCATGGATTGCGGCACGGAGCCGTTCACCCCGCTAGTGCGAATGCTTTATCATTCTATTCTGTGCCGCTGTTTCTTTTCACGATTCCGATCGTTTCGACCCTGATCGGCGGTGCGCTCGCTTTGCGCTTCAGGCGCTTTGTCACGCTGCTTATCGCCATCGGCGCGGGCATCCTGTTGGGCGCTGCTTTCCTTGACCTTTTGCCGGAGGCCATCAATGTTGGCGCGGCTACCGGCCTTTCGAGCACCAATGTGCTCGCCCTCACCCTGCTCTCCTTTCTGCTGTTTTATGGCATTCAAAGTGCACTCGACAGCTTCACTGCGAAGGTGCGCGAAAGGCGGGTTGGCGGCTGGATGGTGCGCCGTGCCGGAGCCGGGATGCTCATCTTTCACAGCTTTCGCGATGGAATGGCGATTGGAGCCGCTTATGCGGCCTCCCACAATGCGGGCTACGCGGTGGCGCTCGGCATCGCGGCTCATGATATCGGGGACGGCATGAACACGGTGCTTTTGACGAGCGGGTGCGAGGCCCCCACCACAAGTACCTACCTGTTCCTGGTTGCAGACGCCCTTGCACCCTTCTTGGGAGGTGTATTGACCGCCTGGTGGGTGCTTCCGGCAAAAAGTTCGGTGGCCCTTCTTGTCCTCGCCGCCGGCTTTTTTCTCGAAATGGCGACAGGCGATTTCCTGCCGGAGATCCGAAAGTGGGAGGGGCCTCGAAGGTTCCTTCTACCTTCGGTCCTTTTTGGTGCCGGCCTTATTTACGTAGCGAACCTCGTGCTGGCGAATCGTTTTTAGGGCATAGCCTGCCAGATCTGACCATCGACATCGGAGGCGTATTGCAGAGCGTCAAACTTCTGAACAGAGACCGGGCATCCCTGGCACGGTATGGCAAAGGACTTGAGATTTTCACGATTGTCTGGGCGGCAACCGAGGCCGGTGTCGCCCTGTGGAGCGGTCTTCGGACCGGCAGCGTTTCACTGTCCGGCTTCGGCTGGGACAGCCTCATCGAGGTGATCTCCGCCCTTGCCGTCTGGTGGCGCCTGTCTCAGGAGATGCACCATCATCGACGCCATCAGGCCGAAAAGATCAGCTTGCGGATATCGGGCACCTGCCTTTTCGCGTTGGCCGCTTACGTGTTGGCGGATGCACTATGGCGGCTGTACCGGCACGAATCTGCCGGTATTGGCGTGGCTGGTATTGTCATCACCGCGGCTGCTTTGGTGATGATGCCCTTGTTGTCACGCGAAAAGCGACGCGTAGGCAATGCCCTTTCCAGCCGAGCCATGATGACGGACGCCAAGCAGACTGATTTTTGTATGTATCAGGCCGGCATCGTCTTGTTAGGCCTAATAGCGCACAAACTGTTCGGCATCACATGGGCCGATAGCGCAGCGGCTCTGGTGCTGGTGCCTATCCTCGCGAGGGCCGCCGTCCTCAGCTTTCGTGGGGAGCACTGCTGCGCGCTTCACTAACAAATTGAAAACGCAGACACGCGCAAATTGAAAGCGCAGACACGCGCCCGCCTTTAATGGCAATCGGCACAACTGCCATAGATGAAGAAGTCGTGCCCGTTTGCGCGAAAACCCTTGGGCAGCGTGGGCTTGATATCGACGCTGCAACCTTCAAGCTCGAACACCTTGCCGCACGTATTGCAGCGGAAATGGTGATGGTGCTCTTTTCCGGCAACCTCATAGCGTTTGGCTTCACCGGGCAGTTCAACGGTGGCCAGCCATTGTTCTTCGACGAGATTGACGATGTTCCGGTAGACCGTTGCGATGCTCAGACCACTGACTTCTTCCTGCGCAATGGCGAGCGTTTCTTCGGGAGACAATGGGCGATTGGCCTCGAGAAATGCAGTCCGGATGGCTTCTTTCTGCTTCGTCTTCCGCGGAATGATGGCTACGCTCCTGACCGCCGCGTCGTTCGTCATCGTGGAAGCATCCTCGCGCCCATGATAATGCATGCCCAGCCGGACACGTCTGAAAGGGGGCATCACCGAACAGCGCTCCCGCAACTGTTTTGCAAGGTCACGCAACGCAGCAGGGTTTCTGGCATAAGCAGCGCACCAGTGCTGACACATGCTGCCGCGCACGGAACGGCGCAGAACACGCCAGTACATTCATGAGGATCAAAAGGATCCTACAGAACTTCGTGCTCGGGGAGGGTGTTGCGTCGAGCGACGAACGGCATCCAACGGAGTGAAGACGCAGCGAAAACGGGAGGACCATGGCAGCTTCCATCTCAGGCAAGCACGGTATCGCCGACCTCGCGCCGGAAGTGCGTTTGCACTATGTCGAGGCTGGCGAGGGTTCCAGAACCCTTGTGCTGCTTCACGGGTATCCGCAGACGTGGTGGGAGTGGCGGCACGTCATCCCGGCCTTTGTGCAGGCCGGTTTCCGGGTGATTGCGCCCGATTACCGCGGAGCAGGCGGCTCGTCGAAGCCACCTGACGGCTACGACAAGCAAACGATGGCTGCTGACATTGAAATGCTGCTGCGACAGCACCTCGGCGTGGAAAAACCGGTTGTGCTCGCTGGGCACGACATCGGCATGATGGTGGCGTATGCGTTTGCCGCCTCGTTTCCCAAGAGCGTGGAACGCCTTGTGCTGATGGAAGCACCCATCCCCGGCACGCTGACCTATAGCACCATGATCGCCGCCACACACCTCAGCAACTTCATGGCCTGGCATTTCTTCTTTCACAATGCGAGCAACAATCTTGCCGAGCTGCTGACCCAGGGCCGGGAGCGGCAGTATTTGAAGCACTTTTATGACCGGCTTGCCTTCAATCCGGATGCGATCGGAGCCGAGGATCTCCACCTGTACGCATCGCAGTTTGAAGCTGCCGGCGCGATGCGGGCAGGGTTCGAGTTGTATCGTGCCTTTGACAAGGACGCCGACGATAACCGTGCAGCGCTCAAGAAGAATGGGCGTTTGCTGATGCCGGTGCTTGGTCTTGGCGGGGCATCCAGTTTCTTTATTCCGATCGCCAAACCCATGTTGAAAGAAGTGGCGAAGGACGCAACGATCGAAAGCATCCCGCATTGCGGGCACTGGGTCGCCGAGGAGGCCCCGGAGGCTTTCATTGAGCACGTACTAGCCTTTTGCAACCAGCGTTAAACCGGCTCACGCGACCATGCATCTACATAACCAAGGCTCGACAATCAGACTCGGCGTTTGAGCAACCAATCACCAGGCGCAAGTGTGCACGTCCCGCTTTCGCGCCTCCCTGTTAAACAGTGATCACAAAGGATTCTATGTCTTCCGCTGAAAATACGATTTCGCGCCGCAAACTCGTCGGCACGCTGGGCACCGGCCTTGCTGCCGCTGCGATCCCTTCCACGGCTCAGGCCCAATCTGCTGCAACGGCGCAGCCCATGACCGATCCGGTCAGCAAGTATCCCAAGCCGCCCTATACCAGCCCTTTTCAACCGTGGCCGGGTCTTGCGAGCAAGATGACGCCACCTCCCGACCATGGTGAGACGAGCTATAAGGGATCGGGCAGGCTTTCCGGTCGCAAGGCGCTCATCACGGGTGGTGATTCCGGCATGGGTCGTGCTGCCGCCATTGCGTATGCCCGCGAGGGTGCCGACGTAGCGATCAACTACCTGCCCGCCGAGGAGCCTGATGCGCAGCAAGTGGCTCAGCTCATCCGCGCAACCGGCCGTAAAGCTGTTCTGATACCCGGCGATCTTAGGGAAGAGGCTTTCTGCAAAAAGCTGGTCGATCGAGCCGCTTCCGAGCTCGGCGGTCTGGACATCCTCGTCTCAAACGCCGGCCGTCAGCATCAGGTGGAGTCCATTCTCGACATGACCACAGAGCTGTTCGACTGGACGATGAAGACCAACCTGTATGCGCCGTTTTGGATCATTCGCGCTGCCCTGCCGCACATGAAGCCTGGATCGACCATCATCGCGAGTACCTCCGAACAGGCGTACGACCCTTCGGCAAATCTTTACGATTACGCCCAAACGAAGGCTGCTACCATGAATTTCGTCAAGTCCCTCGCCAAGCAGCTTGGCCCCAAGGGCATACGCGTCAACGGCGTCGCACCCGGGCCGATCTATACGCCCCTACAGATTTCCGGCGGAGCCACGGAAGAGCACTGGCGCCACTTCGGCGGCGATTACCCGCTGGGCCGGGCCGGCCAGCCTGCTGAACTCGCTTCTATCTATGTCCAGCTCGCCGCTCAGGACGCTTCCTACACGACCGGCAACATCTACGGCGCGGGCGGCGGCAAGGGCCAGCCATGACGAAGTTTGAGGCGATAAAAATCTAGGTTCCACGCCAGGTCTTTGCCGTGCCGTGTCTTTTGATCCACGGCGCGTAAGCCTTGCATCAGGTGCCGCGGGTCTATTTCCGCGGCACCTGCTCCGCGACACTGCAGGAACACATTTTCAGCTAATCCCTTGGGGCTACACCCAGGCAGGAAAAAGCGATGGGCAAAAGCGAAGAGCCCTGAATTTTCGTGGTAAACGCGACGGCGTTGGACATAGCCGCCGACACCGCATGCTCCTCATCTGGGCTGTCCACCGGCAGCACGAACTGCTCAGCTGTGGCAATGCCCTGTGAAGGGTCGAAGCGGCATACGGTTACGTTGTATTTCTTGAGTTCCATCTAGATCTCCCGTTGTATTTATTTCCCACGCAGCAGGCGTCTTGTACCCTCGGTTACCGCGCCATACAGAACATTGCCTGCCAATCCACCAAGGTGCTGAACAGGTGCCCGTTGCTGCGGGGGCGGCACATAGCCTATGGCCGGTAGAACAACGATGCGGGCTCCGGTAAACAGGACAGCGCCGTACATGGTGCCTGCGCGTATTGTGATGCCGGGCAGGTACGCGGCAGCTGCGCCTTACGCGGCAACCGTTCGTTCACCAACAGCTGACGCGCGTCGGAGTGGCTATCCCGCTGAGACACTGAACATTTGATTGACAAAGTTATTTCGTCCGTCCACATGAGAGTGCGATGCACCGCCATCACTGAGCCACTTGCACCAAGGGTATGCTCCGGATGGAGCATCGCATCTTACAGTCGAATGGCGAAGGTAAAGAAGTGCATGCCCCTGGGTGTTCAGGTGCGATTGCGGTGAAGATGGGGCGGCGAAAATAGAAGTATGCATCTGGACACCATTGCCGCCATTGCCACACCACCCGGCCGCGGGGGGATCGGCGTTGTTCGACTTTCGGGACCGGCGGCGTTGCTTGTGGCTGCCGGGCTCGTGCGGCTCACACAGCCGTTGGAGCATGCCCGGGCGCGGTTTGTGCGTGTGTTCGACCCGCGTAACCCCGAGGACAGCACCATCGATGAAGCCATCGTCACGGCCTATCTGGCACCGCGTTCCTACACAGGCGACGATGTGGTCGAGATCGCCGCCCATGGGTCGCCAGTCGTGCTTGACGTCATGTTGACGGCAGCCCTGACAGCGGGGGCACGGTTAGCCGAGCCTGGTGAATTTACGCAACGCGCGTTTCTGGCCGGCAGGCTGGACCTTACACAGGCCGAAGCCGTCCATGACCTCATCGCCGCGCAAACGCTGGAACAGGCGCGGGCGGCCGCGCAACAGCTTGGCGGCGCACTCAGCCGGCGCGTCGCTCCCGCCAAGGAGCAATTGCTGCACCTGATTGCTCTGTTGGAGGCCGGGATGGATTTTGCCTCCGGAGAGCTGGATGACGTGGATGTGGTGCCGCCCGCCCAGATTACCGCCGAGATCGGCGCGGTGCAGGCAGTGCTCCGCCCGCTCGCGCAAAGCTTTCGTGCCGGGGCGCTTCTGCGCACAGGCATTTCACTCGCGCTGGTGGGTCGGCCCAATGCGGGCAAAAGTTCGCTGTTCAACCGGCTGCTGCAACGTCCGCGCGCCATCGTGACCCCGGTTCCCGGCACCACACGCGACACCGTGGAAGAGCTCTGGTCCCTCGACGGCATGCCCGTTCGGTTGATCGACACCGCCGGCCTCCGCATCGCCGGCAATGCGGCCTTCGACGAAGCCGAGCGGCAAGGGATCGCACGTTCCCGGGAAGCGCTGGCGGATGCCGATCTGGTGCTGCTGGTGCACGATGCCTCTGTGCCGATCGGCGACGAAGAACAGGCGCTCGCGGAAGCGTTGCAGGGCCGCCCACATCTGCTCGTACGGAACAAGGTGGACCTGCTGCGGTCGACCAACGCCGCCAACAGCGACCGCCCTCAGGAGCACGATCTTACACAGGAAGCCAGCTCGTTCGAGGCTCTCCCCACGCACCCGAAGGCGGCGTTCACGGCAACAATACCCGTCGAAGCGTCCGTGCAGGGCCAGAGCATCCCAGGCAATACAAAAGACCTTTCTGTGTCCGCGCTTACCGGTGAGGGCGTAGACCGGCTGCGGGCCGCGATCCTGGAAGAACTCCGTGCGGGAAGGGGTCTCGGAGAAACAGGCGCGCTCAACAATCGTCGGCAGCACGAAGCCGTGCTCGGAAGCCTCCACGCGCTTGAAACCGCCAACGCCGCCAACAGCGCTGCCCTTCCACACGAACTTCTGCTTCTGGAGCTGCACACCGCCCTGCGCGCCCTCGACACCCTCACAGGCCAAACCACCACAGACGACATCCTCGCCCGCATCTTCTCTACCTTCTGCATCGGCAAATAGAAGTACGTCCAGGGTGTTCCAGAGTAACATCGCAAACCAAAGATAATGCATGACTTAGTGGAGCTTTCCGTCCTATACTGTCCAAAGTGAAACCAGGAAAGCCGGAAGAAATGTGTCCACAGATGTGACCACCAGATCTCGATGGATACACGAAAACGGATTCGGTGGACACGAGGAGGACGTAAATATGGCTCTTTCAGTGACTTACATAGAAAGCCTCAAGCCAAAGGACATGCGTTACACAGTTTCTGACGGGCAGGGGCTTACGCTTGAGGTTCTGCCGTCCGGCAGCAAGTCATGGCGTTATCGGTATCGGCACAATGGCAAGCTCGAGAAGGTGTCCCTCGGTCGGTTCCCCGCCCTTAGTCTGAAGGCCGCCCGATCACGGCGGATCGAATACGAAGAGGTGCTCACGCAAGGGCACTCCCCGGCTCGGCATAAACAGGCGCAGAAGTTCGCTTTGGCGAGCACAGCAACTGTTTCCGAGTTCGGTGAGCGCTACTTCGCAGAGATCGTCCAGCGCGACAGAAAGGACCCAAGCGGCATCCGCGCCTATCTGGATAAGGAGATCTACCCGAATTTTTCAGATCGCCCTCTCAAAAACATCACGGCTGCAGATGTACAGTCGCTCGTCTTCAGGAAGCGGGACAGTGGGTACCCAGCCTCTGCAGGCCAGCTCCGCAATCTACTCAAGCGGATGTTCGACTACGCCGTCGCCAATGGGCTTCTTACTACAAATCCTGCACTGACGATTCCCATGCGATTCATCACGCAGGCAAGATCACGCGACCGGTCACTGTCAACACGCGAGGTACGCCTCTACATTGGAGGCATCTACGGTTCGAGCGTTCGTCGGCAATTCAAACTCGCCCTTCACATCATCCTGCTAACGCTCGTCCGTAAGGGCGAGCTTCTGAATGCCCGCTGGGAGCACGTCGATTTCGAGTCGAATGAGTGGACGATACCGGCTGAACATTCGAAGACCGGCAAGCCCCATATTGTCTACCTCGCGCGCCAAACCACCGAGCTGTTCCGCGAATTGAAGCAGCTAGCTAGTACATCAGAGCTTGTTCTCCCCGGCCGTGGCAGCATAAGCCGTCCATTTGCTGCGAACGCTCTCAACAAAGCGCTCGAAGGAATAAGCTTCAATATGCAGCCGTTCACGATTCACGACCTTCGCCGAACAGGCGCAACCCACCTTCATGAGCAAGGTTTTTCATCCGATGTTGTTGAGAAGGCTTTGAATCACACCATTGGCGGAGTACGCGGTGTTTACAACCGGGCACAGTACAGCGATCAACGCCGCCAAATGCTGCAACATTGGGCCGACTACGTGGAGAGCCTCGCTACCGAGCACGGTGTCATTGTCGGGCACGTCAGTAGAACGGGTTGATAGCTCTGCGCGAGATCGTGGTACTCGGTTCAGCCAGCGTCCGGCGGCACTACTATATCCAGGAAGGTAGCATGGCTCAAGCCGCTTGTGTCATTCACATCGGCATTGAGCCGGTGAAGTGATTGGGATGGTTGTCGTTTCCGGATTGGTTCGGGCCATCGCCGAAGGGCCGCGACTGGTAGCTGTCCTCGACCTGATCGGTGGCGTTGGTGCGCCGCCGCGCCGTGCCCAGCCAATCGGTGTGTTCGAAGTGGAGCTGCCGTCGCTCGACGACCATTAGGCATGCTTCAGGTTGCCGGCGTAGAACTGCACCAGGTTGACCGACGTAGAGCCGTTGATCCAGCTGGTTGAGCGCCGGTTGTACAGCTCGACCCCCGTAGCGCTGGCTTTGTTGCCAGTCTCTCGACCCACTACGCAATCTTCCGTGCTCATCAACCACGCCGGGAAGAACATATGGTCTGCAGCCAGGGAGCAGAAATACGATTGGTGTGACAGCAACGGGCAGCTAGAGAGCGTGTTTTAACTCTGCACCTGAGTAGAATCTTCGCGGGTCGGTTGTGAGGTTTCAGGGCAATGCCAGTACATCCCGATTAATCGTGTCTCGCTGGTCAGAAGTGCCTCACAACTTGCCCGGAGCTGACCAAACCGAAAACCCCAATGATGCTCGAACCCCAGAAGGAACAGAAACGCGAACAGGACCGCCAAGAAAGCAGATCGAGTGCGGAAAGTATGGCCTCAGCCTTAGCCAGAAACCGGAGGTCACCAGAAGTCCCATGGCGGCCGGGTTGGCGACCACGAAGTCGAAGCCTGCGCCGTCTTCTTCCTTGCCGCCCCTCTACCAGGACCAACCCTGATGCGCTCATCTCGTCCTGTACTCCGATGAGGCCTAGTCAGGTCGGTTTGTTGAAGTATTGGGCTGTTTCCGCTGACGGGAGGACGGTAAAGATCTTGCTTTACCAAGCGATCGATATCGGCTTGCCCTCTGGTGCGCAGATAGACCCAATATGCCGTTTGGCGAATGGGATCTTCGTCCGGAACAAGGACGAGTTTCTGTGGGTTGCGCTCCCATAGGATGAGGTGATTCGTGACGATCGTGCGCCGCTGCTGCAAGTGACGGTACGCATTGACGCTGCTCGCTAGCCAGAAAAGACCGAGGGTGCCGGTCACCAGCAGAATTTGTCCTTTCTTGACCGGCCATGCGGGAGCCGGTTTTTTCGCCGTCTCGTACCATCCCATCAGTTCAAGCGCCAGCAGCAGGCAGCTGTAGATTCTATAACGGCCAGCCACCGCGGAATCGTACCCCAGGGAGTACCGCGTGGCGGCAACGCCGCAGGCGGTCAACAGGCAGAACAGGGCTGCGCAAAAGGTGCCCGGCGCGAGCTGGAACCAGCGCCGCCGGCCAAGCTGAACAAAGCCGACCACCGCTGCCAGCCCCAAAGGAGCTGCCAGCACCGGGCGCCCGGCAATGGAACCCAGAAAGACAAAGGGATATTCCACAAGGGCCAGCAGCGCCGTTCGGAGCGGAATGGGATAGCTGTTCTGCGGCGCCTGGTAGCGAACCGCGTAGAGCATCGCCAGGCCGAGGGTAAGAGCAGCTACGATCGCCGTTGCCCGAAAGCGATGTTGGCTCATCAGGTAAACCAACACGACCACGGCCGCGATGAAGCCGTTGCCTGAAGCCAGAATGGCAAGCAGCAGAAACGCCAAGCTGCCGCTAATGGCGAAGCGGAGGGTGCTGGTCATCAGCACAAATGAACCTAGCGCAAAAGCAACGACGGCGAGGTTCTGCAAGCCGGACAACGCCCAGTTCGCAGCCTCGAAATAACAAAGGCTAAGAATCAGAAAAGAAGGTCCCACGAAAAGCCATATACGTTGTGTGGGTGTCCAGCCAGTCCTGCGCAGCAAAAACCAGAGAGCAGCCAGCACAGGGGGAATCGCAAGATCGCCAAGCAGCTGCAGGAAGCGGAAGTTCACAAGTCCGGTGAGCTGGTATTCCAGCGCAACGATGGCCTGTAGCAGAATCAGCTTGTACTGCACATGCTGTGCCGTCAGCACCCACCCGGCCCGCGCTCCAAAACCATGCAGACCTACGTAGCGCTCCAGGAACTCCCCGATCCCATCGTAATCATCTTCAAAGGGAATGTTGACACTGGTCACGATCAGTATGCACATCGCCGTGCATACTGAAATGGCAAGACCCAACCAGCCGAGAGATCGAACATGGTTCGATCTCTGAAAAGCATCTTGCGTACGGGACACGGTCACATCTTGCATAGGTGTTTATCGTAAATGCATAGATTCTCAGCTAGATAGATGATTCATCAGAAACGTGTGCTTGCCCTCAAATCGCTGTTAAAGCATCTCTTACTTGCCCTTTTGGAATAGGGTGATGTGTCCACATATTGCTCATGCGAGCATGGTGGTCTTTGTCTCGGGAAAACAGAGCTGGACGGAGGGGGAGTCGACTACTTCTTCGCTGCCATCATTCCAGATGATGACCGAGTACATCTTGGCTTCAACGGCGAGCACCACTCGATATCGACTGGAGCAGTGGAACAGCTGGTGGCGCCTACACCAATAATGACAAGGGCGGCAGAAACCTGCATTCCATCTAGCGAACTGGCTGGGGACACACCAGGAAAGCTTAAAGAAGCTCCCGAAGTTCGCAGTCGTCTGTCGTCTCGACCCGCAATCCGCGTGCGTGGCACACGATACTTGTGTGCGTTGAAACAAAACGAAAGTTTTAGTTGACGCTTGAACGCAATTGGTTCGATGATCATTGCATCAACCCTGAATAAGCGATTCGCTTACCGCGTGAGTAGTCGTCTGTCATTTGCCTCAAATAAGGCTCTTGCAATGTGCTAACAGGCAGATCATGTTCATCGGTTTTACACCGGCTGAATCCCGTCCGCCTCTGCATCGAAGTACGCTTTTGCTTCATTAATTCATTACCATCCACGAGGCTCTCGTATGTACTGTCGATCGCGCCTATTCTTGATTTGTCTGAATCTGTTACTCAGTCTCTTGCTTCCGCACCGCGGAAATGCGCAAAACGTAAACGTGGGCAATGGCGCTCTGCCGCCACTTCCCGGAGTTGGGCATAGTTATGTGACTCACCTGGCTGAGACTGTCAATCCCGCCAACGGCACTTTGAGCGTGAGCCTTCCGCTACCCGTTGCGCCTTCGCGTGGAATCACTTTTCCGGTCACGTTGAACTACAACTCGGGCCAAACACACCAGTTTTATTCCTATATCGCGTCGGAACAGGCTTTGCAGCCCGTGGATGGATGGTCGCTTACCGCACCCACGCTCAGTTGGTCATCTTGGATGATTCCTTACCCGCCGTACGGCCAGCAAACTTGTCAGTATTGGTCTGGCTTTGTGTTCACCGATCCTACCGGGCAGCCCCATGCACTCAACCTTGCACTCGTAACGACGATCTCAGCGGGGGCTGGAGCTTGCCTGCACTTCATGCAGAAAGATCAGCCCGGGCCGGGCGCCTACTCCGGCAATCCATCCAGCATTACCGTTTCCTTCAATGCACAGACCCAGACGCATGATGAGGGCTACTTTGCCGTCGACCTGAACACCTGTGATGGCTCCAATGCCACAGCGCCGTGCAACAACCCACCAAACATCAAGGTTGTCGGTCCAGATGGTACCGTGTACAACTTCAACCAACCTTCGCCCATTCCCGGTGAAAATGCCTCGGTCAATGGAACCATGCTTCCTCGTGGACAGAACACTGCTGGAGGAGCACCGAACAATCTTTGGCTTCCTTCATCTATTGTCGATCGCAACGGAAACACTGTCCGCTACTCCGTTTCCTACACAGGAGGAGGTGGCGCTGCATCGGTGACGGCTACAGATTCAATGGGTCGTACGTTTCTCAACGCAAACCCGAATGCATCAAGTGTCATCGCTTCTGGTTCGTTGTATGCCATCAACCCTGGCGCCGTGAGCGTCAACTATACCCTCCCCAATCACACCGTGAGTATCGCGGCAGGCTACCACTGTGGCGCTTTGTTTAACGATAATTCTGCCAAGTCAATCATCCGGACGGTCACCCTGCCGAATCATCAGAGCTACACGTTCTCATACGATTCACAGTTCGGCTTGCTGAATGAGATTCATTATCCGACGGGTGCCTGGACGAAGTACACCTGGAAGATGCCCGCCGGTACCTACACCGACACTCTGTATGTCGATGGTGAGAACAACAACAATGGTCCGCCATACAAAAATGCATGTGCGTTTCAGTATGGCACGCCGGTCATCGACACTCGAAGTGTCGGTCAAGGGGATGATTCGGCGGCGGCCACAGCAGAGCTAGTGCAAACATTCAGCTATGTCACAAACTGGGATACGAGTAATCCTGCAATTTGGGACACCAAGCAAACAATAATGACGACTGTTGATCACAAGCAGGGGACATCGTATACCACCACTTATCTCTACAACGGTCTGCAAGCGGGGCAAGTCATCAATGCAAATTCTTATGTAGCGGGTCAGGTTCCAACTGAAGCCTCCACGTCGATCGTGAATGCCAACGGAATCGAACTTTCCCGGGAGATCGAAACTTGGAACAGTTCTTTCGGGCCGTCCAGCACAACCACCTACAAGGACGGCCAGTTCGTTCAGAAGATCACGCACCCCACCTACACTTATTTCGGCGTACCGACCTCTACCGTGGAGTATGACCGGGATTTAACCACAGTTCTTCGAAAGAGCGTCACAAACCTCTTGGCGCAACAGCTTGCGTTCCCGTGTCAGGAGCAAACCTTTGATGGGCAAGGCAATGTGGTTTCCGAGACCGACACCTACTATGATGGTTCGAGTACGATTTGCGGCACCGGTAGCGGCGGAGTCCACGCAGTGTCAGGGCTGAATCCATCTACTTACACCTCTCCTGATCCGAACGCCTCAAGGGGCAATGCTACGCAAGTAACAAGGGTTAACCCTCGAGGAACTCCTGCGACCACCACAGCTAGCTACGACGAGACAGGCCAGGTCATCTCCAGCACCGATGGTTGCGGTAATGCCACCTGCGGAGATGTTTCTGGCAGTAGCCACACCACTACCTACAGCTACGCAGATTCGCCCTCGAGTGGGGCCAACAACTCGAATGCCTACCTGACGCAGCTCACGGACCCGCTCGGACATTTGCAGAAGTTCAGCTACAACTACACGACCGGACAGCTCGCCAGCGCCACGGACGCGAACGGGCGAACGACGGGCTATGTCTACAACGATTCTCTGAACCGCCTCACGGAAACCGATTACCCGGATGGCGGTGCGAAGAAAATCCAATACGCGGATGGGAGCACCGGTTCAAGCATTACGACCACAACCGTAGCGAGCCCTGACCCTAACGTGGTGAGTGTCTCCGTGATGGACGGCATGGGGCGTGTGACCCAAACGCAGCTCACCTCCGACCCGGCTGGAACCGATTATGTTGATACGGTGTATAACGGCGTGGGCGAGGCAGCGAGCGTGAGTAATCCACATCGCGGCGGTTCCTTGGCGACGGACGGTATCACGCAGTACACCTACGACGCCCTCGGTCGCAAGACGAGTGAAACTGAGCCGGATAGCAGCAAGAAGTTCTGGTGCTATGACGGGGTGGCAAGCACAGGTCAACCGAACTGCCTTGCCAATGCGAGCTCGCAGACAAACACCTCCTGGGTAGACACCAGCGACGAGGCGGGCAAACATTGGCAGCACGCCACCAACGCTCTTGGGCAGTTGGTTGCCGTCATGGAGCCCAGCCCTGGCACCGGGAAGCTTGCCCTGGAAACCGACTATAGCTACGACTTGCTCAATAATTTGCTCGGCGTAACCCAAAAAGGAGTTTCGGGCGAACAGGCGCGCACGCGTTCGTTCACCTACGACTCGCTGTCACGGCTGCTTACCTCCAGTAACCCGGAAACAGGAACGGTCTGCTACGGGCAGTGGAGCGGCTCCGCTTGTCAGGGCGGCTACGATGCCAATGGCAATCTTCAATACAAAACGGATGCGAAGAACACCGTTACCAGCTATACCTATGACGTGCTGAACCGGCTAAGCGCAAAGCACTACAGTGACGGCTCTTTGCCGCAGAGTTATGGGTACGACGGACGGGACACGAACGGCAATACCATTGCGCAACTCAACGGTACAAGCTCGATCGGCCGCGTTTCCAATAGTTCCAACAATGCCAACAGCGCGTCATTCTTCGAGTACGACATCATGGGCCGGCTTATTGCGAAGGAAGACTGCAACCCGCACAATTGCGGGTACAACGACCTGCAAAAGATCGGCTACGACCTGGCCGGCAACATGACCAACATGCAATACCCGGACACCCGCGCTATCCAGCAAACCTTCGACGGAGCCGGGCACCTGGCGACCGTGACCGATGTGACTCCGAATATCCCGGGAGCGACGTACTACACCGCAGGTACTTTCTGGCCTTCGGGCCAGGTACACACGGCCACGCTCGGCAACGGCGTCACGCTCGATACGGAGCTGAACAGCCGCCTGCAGCCAGTCGGCATGAGCGCCAATTCGCCCGCCGTGGCCTCCGTTTCGGGCCACAGTAACGTGTACGACAAGACGGTCGGCTATGTTTCAGCCAACAACGGCAACATCCAGTCGATCACCGACAACCTCAATCCGAACCAGACACAGAGCTTTGCCTATGATAGGTTGAACCGCCTCAGCACGGCGATGCGCAACGATGGAGCCTACAACCATATCTACCGTTACGACTCGTTCGGCAACATGCTGTTGAACGATCAGGTGCAGCCGCAGCCTTCCGGTTACTGCATCAACGCGGGCACCAACCAACTCTTGCTGACGAGCAATCCGAACTGTCAGGGGGGCAGCAGCCTAGGCTATGACGCGAACGGCCGTTTGCAGGCCGACCCGGTGCGGCAGTACACCTACGACGCCGAAGGCGAGATCACGGGCATCGGCGGCAGCACCACGGCCACCTACGCCTACAACGAGGGCCAGCGCACGGGTAAGACAACCTCTGCCGGATGGACGGATTACATCTACCTCAACGGCCAGCCGGTGGCCGAACAATACAGCGACGGCACGGAAACAGACTACATTTACGCCAATGGACAGAAAATTGCCAAAGCTACCAACACGGCCTATTTCCCGGCCAGCACGGACTTTTATGTCGCCGATCAGGTCGGCTCCACGCAGGCGGAGTTGTCGGGAACGGGAACGATCCTCTGGCAAGGCGCCTTCACCCCCTTCGGCCAGGAGATCCTCAATGGCGGCACCTCGAATGCCTTCCTGCCCCAGAACGACGGCGCCTCCACCCACTACAAGTTCACCGACAAAGAACGGGATCAGGAATCAGGGCTGGATTACTTCGGGGCTAGATACTACGGAAGTACGATGGGGCGGTTTTCCAGTCCCGACTACTC
This sequence comes from uncultured Acidobacteriaceae bacterium, assembly GCA_964246645.1. Lineage (GTDB taxonomy): Bacteria > Acidobacteriota > Terriglobia > Terriglobales > Acidobacteriaceae > Granulicella. The sequence continues at coordinate 11,830 of CAXTRN010000005.1, read as the reverse complement.
CGATGACCCGGACCCACTTCCGTTTGTCGACCCTGGCAGGCCTCAAACCCTGAATCTTTACACGTACGGAACGAACAATCCGCTTTCCAACGTAGATTCAACAGGGCACGATGTGAATGTCTGCACAAACAATGGAAACGGTGGACAGCACTGTTCTCTGATCAGCAACGAGGAGTACCAGCAAGGCCAGAAGGGTAGCAATGGTGGGCTTAATGTGCCGTCACTGAATTCGGTTGGAATGACCGGCTCTGGTAGCATCACTGATCCCAGTGGAAACACTGTAGGAACCGCAACATACGTTTCCAATGGTGGGTTCGACTTTTACGGTAACCAAGCCGGATTTAATCAACTTGCAATGACTGGCGCTACGGTGGGCAGCTTAAAAGGGGTTGCAACCTTCTATGGAGCATCAGCTACAGGCGCACTGGGTGCTTACTTTGAAGGTTTAACAGCTCTGGGTGGTATAGAAGCGAACTCCATACTCGGGGCTAATGGACAACGCTCGCTTATGCAGATTTTGTCGCAGGTTACAGATAAAGGACTACGCAACGTAGTAACGAACCTGTATAGAGCTACAGCCACCATAGGAGATGGTGGAACTGCAGACGCAATCAGCTACACGAAAGAAACCGGAGAACTAGTTGGCGGTTCCGATCACATCATCAAGGGAGAGCAGTCTGTCAGAGCCCTTGAGCGAGTGATCAACTCAGGTCGATTGACAGAGGCAGAAAAAGGCATTGCGCAATATCTGCAGAATGCATTAAAGAGCGCTCTCAAATGAAAGGCAAAATGACAATGGATGCGAGCGTGCTGGCTCAGGCTATGCAAAAAGCAGTTCCCAGCTTTTCGCCTAACGATGAGTACGTACAGGATGGATTAACGTACTACTTGATCAATGACCTAGGTAGGTTTATATGCAGATCCGCTATCAATTTCTCCGCAAGAGAACTCGACCAAGGACTGGACTTTCTTGAATCTCTATTAGCAGAAGAAGATTCTGAAGCAGAAAAGCTTGTGGGCGACTGTATTTGGGGCTTGCTTGATTGTTCTGCTTACGAGGACATCAGACCTCTTTTCGGAAGTCGTCTCCGAAAGTTGAGTTCACAGTACCCGCCCAAATAGATGTACATCGTATTAGGACGCGGAATCTTACGTTTTCGGCCCGACAATGGTGAACCTCAGAGCTGGAACCTGTACAGCTACGTCAGGAACAACCCGCTAAGCAGCATTGATCAGGACGGGAATTACGATTGCGGGCAAGTGACCGCAGATCAATGCACTCAGTTTGGGAATAACTTGACGGCAGCACAAAACCAACTCGCAGCGGCTCAAAAGAATGGGGCGATCACTGATGCCCAATTCAAGCGAGGCAGCGATGCTCTCGGTGCTTATGGAACTCTGAGTGATCACAACGGACGCAAATTACTCGCAGACGACGCAGTTCAATCATGGAACCCATCCGTTTAGGGGTTACAATCCCGGCGACATGACAGCAGGGCCATTTACGTCTCGCAATGGGCAGATTGGAACAGACGGTAGATTCGCCGTGTTCCCTGGTGCGGGAACGGGAGGTCAGGCACTGCATACGCTTCTCACCGGAGGAGGCTATTTCAACCTGTCAATCAATGTTGCGGTAGCGAAGTATGCCCCATCCATGGAGAACAACACGGCAGGCTATCAGCAGTTCCTGACGAACGTGCTCGGAGTTAGTGGTAACACTCCTCTTTCCTCTCTGTCGCCTGCGCAGTTCCCAAAGCTTGAAGGTGCGATCTCCCGCAAGGAAGGGTTCAGTGCTCCGGGCAACTACTCAGTATCTGTTACGACCAACTTCTGATCCCCCAGGAGGTCGATGTGATCCGTCGCACAAAATGCTCGTCGGCTGCTGTCCTAGCTCTCGTTGTTGGGGCAGTGGTCTTCATGGGCCATCCAGAATATCGTGTTCGTGCTCAACAACAAGCAGGAGCCAAAGAAGCAACCTACAAGTGCGATACGCCCGGAATCCAACTTGAAGGAATGTTGACTCAGCGAATGTTTTATGGCCCCCCTGGCTTCGGTGAAACTCCGGCCAAAGATGCTCGGGAAAAAGTCTATCTGCTGAAGCTGGAGAGACCCGTCACTATGAACCCTATCGATTATCCGAAAGCGAAAACGTGCTGGGATGCTTTCCCCCATGTTCGCGAAGTGCAGTTGTTCATCGCATCTGAGAACAAAATGAATGCGGGTAGGTTGGTGGGTAAGGCTGTCCTCGCTAATGGAACAATCCGCGAGAGCGATGCACCGAGCGAGCATACTAAGGTGACGATGGATGTGAAGAGCCTTCAAGGCAAGTAACCGATCAATCTTCAGAACCACGCATAGGCCGTCCCTCTGGGGCGACCTTACTGCGTCTATGGCTTCCATCGGGAGCCGTGCCGACCGAGAGAAAGCCAACGCTGCTTCGCATCGGAAGACGTGTTCCCCCTACACCCCATGCGCAGCATGGCGGTTTTTCGATGAACGCGGCACGGAGTCTCAGGCGCAGCTCAGCCGCCCTTCGGATCAGTGAGTGAGGACGATTTCGCAGGGCAGAGCGACCCTGAGCACGGCTATAGCTGATTCGGTGACCTGTCGGCAGTCCTGCACAAGTAGCTGGACAAGATGCTTGAGGTCGGCCAACGGACGGATACCCTCGTCCGAGATTGCTGAGAGATGGTCGAGCCGCAGCAACTCCAGGTTGGCTGCATTCGCGGACAACGCCACCAAGCTAAGATCGCTAATATGTATCCCTTGTCATACCCCGCTGTCCCTTGCGTTGCGGATGAGACCGCATGTGCATCCCCAGAATCGTAGGTAATCACAAAAGGTAGCGTTGAACCTCTAGATTTAGGTATAGGGAGACTGATTCTCAGGCTCAGGCTTCCCGTAGCTGGATTGACTGTTTCGTTCAACATGTGAACGTAATCGTGCCCTGCTCCTGGAACCGGGCGGGCTACGCTTCACCCAGATTCCACTCCCGAGCCGAAACTAAAGGTGCAGGAAAGAGAACGAGCAATACGATGCTGGTTGCGCTGGCAGCCGTCGCACGCAAAAACGCGGTCTGTGATGAAATAGTGGACACAAAGGGATTCCATTCCCGTACCTTATGATGGCTCATAATATCTCAGAAGGTAGAGCGTGCAATATTAAGCCATACACAACAAATCTGCTGGGCTAGAATGGAGACAAGTTCAGTTGTTAGGGAAACCGTATATGAGGCGAGCGGACCGGAACGCAAGGGCAGGGTCGGACATACCACCTCCTGAAAACTCGACGAGTGGAGGATCAGCTACAGGATTGTCTTGTGGGCCACGTGCGCTTCAAGACTTGAAGTAACGAGAACGAAACGATCGTGACGCGGCGGACGCGGAACGTCAAAAAAACTTTTGGCCAGTAAGGGGAACTAAAGTTTGAGCTTCGTCGTCAGTCGGCTTTGAAGATTATTGCCTGTCTCTCTGCGAAGAGCGGAGTCGCCTCAGCCCGAGGCTGCTGCACATTGAAACCGAGCGCGGTCCGTTCAGGATCGTAGGGGTTCTCCCGCCACAGTTCCAACAACAACGGCGGCATGACAGGCAGGGCCGCTTCGGTGCGATGCACCTATGGTGACAAGCCGGGCACGGGCAGAGCGAGATCATCAGGTTGAGGACGGACTTGCCCGGAACGCGATGATGCACGGTGATGGAGCGCTTACCCCGGCCCGAGGCGTCGCAGACGCGTCTGGACTCAGCACACCACTCCGCCGCATGTCGCCGATCCCCGACTCAGCTTACCTGCGCTGCTGCTGCCGCTTCAACCGGCGAAAGACGAATGGACGTCGTTTTTCACGCGCACGCTGTTTTCCTGCCTGATCAACGCAGACCGAACCTGCACTGAAGCATTTTGCGATGGAGCGAAAGCCCTGGAGCGACAGATTGAACGACCATCGATTGCCGCTCTGCGCGAGCGGCTTGAGGCGTTCCTCACTGACCTTCAAGGTGTTGCCGCCGTAGCGGATGCTTACCCCGCGGAGCGGCCGTTGGTGCGTGCTGTATTGGATTGTAGTGATCAGCTCTTTACTACTCGAAACGCCGTTACACGGGAGCATTATGATTCATGCTCATGACAGCTTTTGCGCACAGCCGCCACCTTCCGGATAATCGACCCTGGCAGGAATTAGCCGATCACCTTAGCCAAGTAAGCAGGCTGGCAGCACAGTTCGCACCTCCCCCACTCCGGGATCTCGCTCATACCGCAGGCCTTTGGCACGACCTTGGCAAGTATCAGAAGGCGTTTCAGCAATACATCGGGGCGCACCCGGAGAGCGCCGGTGAAAGCGGCGAAAGCACCCGCGTGCCACAGGGTGTTCCCCACGCTGCCGCCGGGGCGGCGCTTGCGTTGGAGCGTCTGGGAAGCACGCTGAGCGGACTTTTCATTACCCTGGCGGTCGAGGCACATCACGGTAGCCTGAAACGTCTGAGTGATGTGGAGCAGGCCGTTGCACGGAGAGGACCGGAGTTGCTGCGGATGGCACGCGAAGGGGAGCTGCCACCTGCATTGGAGCAGGCCTCCCCGGCGTTCACCGGCAAGCCGTCAGCCCTGGCCGTGCGCATGCTGTTTTCCGCACTCGTAGATGCCGATCTCCTGGACACCGAGGCGTGGGACCAGGGCACAGTCCGCCCGGAGCAGGGTGGCACCCTGCCCGTCTTATGCGACCGGTTACAGGCTTTCTGCCAAAGAAAGATCGAACGATCACATCTGGCCATTCGCACTGATGCCGAACGCGCCCTTAGCCAAATGCGGCAGCAGGTCTACGAGGCCTGCGTCAAGGCAGCCGCGCTGGACCGCCAGGCATTCACCATGACGGTTCCGACCGGGGGCGGCAAGACCCTGAGCGGACTGGCCTTTGCGCTGCATCATGCGGTCCTGCACGGCATGCGCCGCGTGATTGTGGTCGCTCCGTACACTTCGATTCTTGAGCAGACCGCGCAGGTGTACCGCGACGTGCTCGGAGACGAGAACGTGGTGGAGCATCACTCCAACTTGGACTCAGCGCGGGACACGGATCGCAACCGCCAAGCGTGTGAAAACTGGGACGCTCCCGTGATCGTCACCACCAGCGTGCAGCTGCTGGAAAGCCTGCACGCGGCACACAAGCGTCCCTGCCGCAAGCTGCATCGCGTGGCCGATAGCGTGGTTCTGCTGGATGAGGTGCAGACCTTTCCCGCGGCCCTGCTACAGCCCATTCATATCGCGCTAAAACGCCTGGTGAATGACTTCGGGGTCAGTGTCGTGCATGGCACGGCGACGCAACCGCTGCTGGCCAGCAACGTGGAAGGCGTGAGGCAAAGCGTTTTACCGGCTGCGCTGCGGTCGCCCATGCAGGAGATCATTTCAGAGCCGACGCGTCATTTTGAGGCGGTGCGGGGTCGCTTCCGGCTGGAGGTTCTGGGTGACTTGGAGGTCCCCCTCGACCCCATCCTGCTTGCCGAAGATGCCGGCAGGCAAGCGTCCGCGTTGATCATCACACACCGCCGTGACGATGCTCGCGGGATGACGGAGCTGCTCGGCCCGGCCTGTCTGCACCTGTCTGCCGCAATGTGCGCGGCACACCGTTCCGCAGTGCTGGCCGAGGTTCGCACACGGCTTGAGGGCGGCGGGCCCTGTCTGCTGGTTTCCACGCAATTGATTGAGGCCGGCGTGGATATCGACTTCCCCGTCGTGTACCGTGCAATGGCGGGGCTCGAAACGCTGGCGCAGGCGGCGGGCCGCTGCAATCGCAACATGCGCCTGCCGCACCCAGGCCGCTTTGTGGTATACCGCGCCGGCGCGCGTGGGCAGAGCGATGAGTTGCGCGTCTCCGATCCACCGCCGGGCACGCCGAAGCTCGGCATGCAGGTGGGTCTTTCCATGTTCAAAAGCGGAGAGCCGGACCTGTGCGATCCGCACCTGTTTCCGCGCTACAACCGTCGCGTGCTCGACAAGTGCGACACGGACAAGAACGGTCTTCTTGAATTAGAAGAGCACTTGGACTTTCCCGAAGTCGCGGCGAAGTTCCGCATGGTGGATGAACCGACGGTCTCCGTCGTCGCTCCTTACGGCGAAGCCTTGGAGCATGTAGCCGAGCTACGCAAACATGGCCCGACGCGCGACCGCTACCGCGTGCTGCAGCGGTACACCGTGGGCCTGCGCCGCAATCTGTTCGACGCAATCTTTGCCGCCGGCTGGCTCGAACCCGTGCTGGACGCCGCGCAGCCCGGACAACCGCTGGAAACGCTCTGGACCGTGCGGGAAGGGGACAACACGGTGTATGACCCGCGGTTTGGGTTTGCCGCGCGTGAGAAGGATGTGAAGTTGCGACCCCTGATTAGTTGACCTAATCAGGGGTCTAGTCACTGCTGAAGCTGTCGAGGGTAAACGTTTCAATCCACACTCCCTAAATGGGAGCGATACGAGCATTATCAACTATCGGTTGCTACGTCGAGGTTAAACGAACGGCGTGATAAGGTACCTCTAGGCAGCCAGCCTTGGAGGTGTGAGAATGGGCCTTGGTTACATCACTAAGTCATGCGGATGGCGTTTCGTGGTGCTCCCAAGGAGCGAATTATTAATACCCGTCGCTCTTTGATCATACTAGTGGGATGCCTGTCGGTCCGACAGGCTCCCGCTTATTGCCTCTTGCCAGTGTGAACCAAGAGTGTCACTTCCTGGCTGCCCTATCGCGTCGTAAGGTCTCCTAACACCTCATACAGGACACCCCCATGCACTCCAGAGATTTCCTCGTGCGCATCCATGGCTCCCTCGCGTGTTTCTCGCGCCCGGAGCTTTCCACCGAACGTGTCTCCTATGACCTGATTACGCCCTCCGCCGCGCGGGGTGTGCTGGAGGCCGTGCTTTGGAAGCCGGCGATCCGCTGGGAGATTCGGCGCATTGCGCTCCTGCGGCCGGTGCGCTGGTGGCAGCTCCGGCGCAATGAGGTGAACACGCGCGTTTCCACCCGCAATGCGCTCATCGCGGCCACGGGCGGTGCGACTATGCCCGACTTCTTCGCCGATGAAGACCGAGCGCAGCGTAACACGCTCGCACTGCGCGATGCCGACTACGGCGTGGCGGCGCGGTTCATGATGACGGGGCGAACCGGGCCGGGCGACAATCTGCGCAAGTTCGAGGAGATGTTTGAACGCAGGCTCGGGCGCGGGCAGCAGCACTTCCAACCTTATCTCGGCTGCCGCGAGTTTCCTGCCACTGTAGAGCCGTGGGACGGCACGGGCGCGCTCGCCGGCGAGTCGCGCGACCTGGGCTGGATGCTGCACGACATCCGCTTCGGGGTGCGCGCGGGCGCTGAGACGACGAACCAGGCTCGCTTCTTCCCCGCCGCGCTGCACGGAGGCGTTGTGACGGTGCCGTCGTGGGACGCGGCTGAGGGCACCGGCACGGAGGCCTCGCGCGCATGATCCTGCAATCGCTTCGGGAACTCGCCCTGCGCGAAGGCCTTGTCGAGGACCCTGCTTTCGAGAGCAAGCCCGTGCGCTGGGTGATCGAGCTCACGGCGGATGGCCGCTTTCTGCAGCTTTACGACACGAACACACCGGAGTTGCTGCCTGAAGACAGCAAGAGAAAGCCGCGCATGGAAGCCAAGTTGCGGGTGATTCCGAGACGCCAAGTGCGCTCTTCCGGAATCAAGGCCGACTTCCTGGTGGACAACGCGAAGTACGTGTTGGAGTTGGATGTGGACCCGGCTGTGAGCGATCCCAAAAATGCGGAACGTCATGCGGCATATGTGACGCTGCTCCAGGCTGCACCACACACGCCAGAGCTGGACGCTGTAGTTTCTTTTCTTGACAGTGATCCGGAACGCGCCAAGTGTGCTGCCGCGCTGCAGGCGCAAGGTGGCTTCGCCAGCAATGATCTTTTTACGTTTCAAATTGACGGTACCTATCTGAACGATGCAGAAGATCTGCGTATACATTGGAGTGAACGCAACGGGCAGCCTGCCTCCAAGGAAGAGGCAGCGCAACAGTGCCTCGTGTGTGGAGAACACCGCTCGCCTGCGCGACTGCACAACGCAATCCAGATTCGCGGCGCTTCCACCAGCGGCGTTCCGCTAGTCAGTTTCAACGCAGGCGCGTTTGAAAAGTACGGTTGGTGCGGCAATGAAAATGCGCCCGTCTGCAACGAGTGCATGACCTCCTATGTCGAGGCTTTGCGTCGGCTTACGAGAGCTCGTTATGAGAGAGCCGATGGCAGGAGGTTGTTCCCGCTAAGTACCGTACTGACTGAAGACACCACAGCGATTTACTGGGCCGACAATGATGACAAACTGACGGCACTTTTAGGAACTTTGCGCGATGATCCGAAAAGCGTGAAAGACCTGCTGAACTCGCCGCACAAAGGATTCGAGGTCGGCCTGCGGGATGCAACGCGCTTCTACTGTCTAATTCTCACGGGCATGCAGGGCCGTGCCGTTGTCCGGAAGCTACACACGGGTACGGTGTCAGATCTGGAACACAATCTGCACCGTTATTTTTCCGTCATGAACACGGCCCGATTCCGTGACGAGGCACCGATACCGCAGTTCGTTCTGCTCAAGTCCCTAGTGCTGAACGGTGAGCTGAAGCGTCTGCCGCCGGAGCCGGCGTCGGAACTGTGGCTGAGCGCGCTCTTTGGGATTCCGCTCTCTCGCAGCTTTCTGGCATTGATCGTTATGCGGAATAGAGTAGAGAATCAGGATCTTCGCGCGACCAAGTGGAAGGTTGGACGGGAACGCGCTGCCCTTTTGCAATTTTACTTTTTGACTCATAACAGGCAGTACTCGACTGGCGAGGTCCTACAGACAAATGCAAAAGGAGAGGAGACGGCAGCGATGGGACTAGACGAGGGTAGTTTGGATCGGGCCTATGTGTTTGGCCGTGTGCTGGCCACGGCGGAACGCATGCAGATGCTCGCACAGCCCCAAGGTCTGAATAGGACATTGGTGGACCGCTTCTTTGCGATGGCGTCCGTGCGGCCCAAGGTCGTCTTCAACGAATTAATGAAGCTATACAAATACCACTTCTCCAAAGCAAAGCGCGATATACCGCCGTTGGCGAGAAAAACCGACCGGCTCTGGGGCGATCTTCTCTTTCGCATGGAGGTCAACCCTGACGATCCCAAACAGGCCACACTCGGGATGCCCTTTGACTTGGAGGAGCAGGGCCGGTTTGGTCTGGGTTACTACCACCAGCGACAGCAATTCTTGAATGAAGCCTTGCAGGCGAAAGCAGAACGGGAACGCCGCGCCACGGACGGCCCCGTCACCAACATCGATGATCCAACCCTGACCGCAGAGGAGACTGCCGCTTGAATCGCCCTGACCTTACGCAAGACACCGTGCTCGAGAAGCGCTATGAACTGGTGCTGCTGTTTGACGTGCGCCATGGTAACCCCAACGGCGATCCGGACGCCGACAATGCGCCGCGCGTCGATCCGGAGACCGGCACGGGCCTCGTCACCGACGTGGCGATCAAGCGCAAGGTGCGGAATTACGTCGGCCTGACGCGTGGGTTTGCCGCGCCGGACAACATCTTCGTCAAGGAACGCGGCATTCTCGCCAACGAGCAGCGTGAAGCCTATAAAGCCCTGGGTGTGGAACCCGACGGGAAGTCCATCGATGCGGCACGCGCCTGGATGTGCCGCAACTATTTCGACATCCGTACCTTCGGGGCCGTCATGACTACCGGCAAGGCAGAGGCGGAGAACGACGCCGCGATCGGAGCGGGGAAGAAGGGCAAGGGCCAGACTAAGCTGTGGAACTGCGGCCAGGTGCGTGGCCCTGTGCAGTTCGGTTTTGCCACATCGATAGATCCCGTTACCAGCATCGCGCACACTATCACGCGCATTGCGCTGACCAACCCCGGTGATACCGGTGGACAGGCCGTGACTGATGAGAGCGGCGAAGAAAAAGCAGCCAGCGGGCAGATGGGACGCAAGCACGGCGTAGCGTATGGCCTGTACCGCATGCACGGCTTTATCTCGCCGTTTCTGGCGGAAAGGACGAAGTTCACGCAAAGGGATCTCGGCGTCCTGCTCAACGCGCTCTCGAACCTCTTCGACCATGACCGCTCCGCCACACGCGGCGAGATGGCTGTCCAAGGGCTGTGGCTATTCGAGCACAAGGACAAGCTCGGCAACGCGCCGGCGCACAAGGTGCTCGGCACGGTACAGCTGCCCAGCGTACCGGGCGCCCGCAGCTTCGCAGAGTACGAACGTGCAGGCATCACCGCGCCGGAAGAGGACAGCGAAGCCCTGCCCGGCGTCACCGCCTGGCGCTATGTCTGAGTTACTTCCAACACTGCCGGAGCCGGAACTTGACGACGCCCTGCCGCTCAGCGGCCATCAGCACCTCGCGTTCTGCCCCCGGCAGTGGGCGCTTATCCATGTTGAGCAGGCGTGGGCTGAAAACCGGCTCACGGCCGAAGGCCGGCTCCTCCATGAACACGCGGATCTCCCCGGCCAGTCGCGCCGGGGTGCCGTTCGCACGGTCCGCGGCATGCTCCTACACAATCAGCGGCTGCGTCTGACCGGGCGGGCCGATATTGTCGAGTTCCAGCCCGAGCCGTTCCCGGTCGAATACAAGCGCGGCAAACGCAAGCCCACCGACTGCGACCTGGTGCAGCTCTGCGCGCAAGCGCTTTGCCTCGAGGAGATGCTGGGAACGCTCGTGCCTCACGGCGCGATCTTCTACGGCGAGCCGCGTCGTCGCATCGAGGTGGAGTTCACCCCCGCACTGCGAAGCCGCACGGAAACACTGGTCGCCACCATGCACCGGCTCTACGCCGCGCACGAAACGCCGCCCGCCCAACCGGCCAAGCACTGCGATCGTTGCTCGCTCATTGACGTGTGCCTGCCGCACGGCACCGATCGCGTGGGGGTGGCCGCGCGCTGGCAGGCCGCACAACTGCGCCTGCTGCACTGGGAACCGGCGGACTGACCGGCGGTGCGCAAATTGCTCAACACGCTCCACGTCATGACCCAGGGTGCGTACCTGCACCGCGACGGCGAAACCGTATCCGTCAAGATCGGCGGCGAGCAAAAGCTGCGCATCCCGGTGCATACGCTGGAAGGTCTGGTCTGCTGGGGTCAGGTCTTCTGCTCGCCCCCGGTACTTGCGCTGTGTTGCGAAAAGGGCGTCGGCATCTCGTTTCTCACAGAGAGTGGCCGCTTTCTGGCGCGTGTCCAGGGTCCCGTCTCCGGCAATGTGCTGCTGCGGCGGCAGCAGTACCGAATTGCGGATGCGGGAACAGAGGCGCTCCCTCTGGTACGCACCATCGTGACCGCAAAGATAGCCAACAGCCGCGTCGTGCTGTTGCGCGGTGCCCGCGAGATCGCAGACCCAACGCGCCAGGCAGCGCTGCGGGCCGCGGCGGACAGGCTTTCGTGGATCGGCCTCGACGCCAGCCGGGCGGCCACCATCGACGAGGCCCGCGGCCATGAAGGCGCAGCGGGGCAGGTGTACTTCAGCGTCTTCAACGAGTTGATCGTAGGCGATCGGGAGAACTTTCAGTTTGGGGGCCGCTCGCGACGCCCACCGCTCGATCGCGTCAACGCGCTGCTGTCGTTCCTGTACGCTCTGCTGCGGCACGACATCGAATCCGCCCTGGAAAGCGTCGGCCTCGACCCCGCCGTCGGTTTTCTGCACACCGATCGGCCGGGCCGGCCCAGCCTGGCGCTGGACATGATGGAAGAGCTGCGTGCCGCGCTTGCCGACCGCGTCGCCCTTACGCTGATCAATCGTCGCCAGGTACAGGCCTCGGGCTTTTTGCAGGCGGACGGCGGTGGGATTGCGCTGGAAGCCGACACA
>CAXTRN010000004.1:0-40291 GCA_964246645.1 uncultured Acidobacteriaceae bacterium | reverse complement strand
TTACTCGACATCACCGCCACGCACGAGGGCCGCGGCACGCTGCTTGACACGGTAAAACGCACGGCGGAGGCGCTGTTTGTGCCCTTCACCGTTGGCGGCGGCATCCGCTCGGCGGACGACGCGGCAGCGGTCTTCGAGGCCGGGGCTGACAAGGTTTCCATTAATTCTTCAGCGTTAGCGCGACCGGAACTGATCGCCGAGATCGGGGGTAGCTTTGGCGCGCAGGCCGTCATTGTGGCCATCGACGCCCGGCGGGCAGAGGGTGCGGCCGATCCGGTCGGAGCGGCCGAGGTATACGTTGCCGGGGGACGCAAACCGGCAGGCCGGCGCGTGGTGGAATGGGCGCGGGAGGCCGAGCAGCGAGGTGCGGGCGAGATCCTGCTCACCTCCATGGACACCGACGGCATGCGCGCGGGCTTCGATTGCGAGCTGACCGCGCGGGTTTCAGAAGCGGTGCAGATTCCGGTCATTGCCTCCGGCGGCGCAGGCGCGGCGCAGCACTTTGCCGCGGTGTTCAGCTATGGACCGGGCGGGGGCAAGGCCGATGCGGCGCTCGCGGCCAGCATCTTTCATTTCGGCATCACCGATTCCCGGGCGCTCAAAGCTGAAATTGCTAAAAGCGGCATCGCCGTGCGCTTGCCTTGCTGAAACCTATTTTGAAGGCTGATCTGAGATTCATTTGGGTTTTTCTAGGTTTTCGTCCTGGTTTTCACTCCCGCTTTCCCTCGGTTCAGCATCTCAGGTGAAGACGAGGCGAGAGATGAAGAAGTCCGTGGGTAAAAAAGCGGTAGCGTCCATACCCGGCAACCAACCGCCGGTCTTTTACCGGGTGAACTCGCTCCTGCACACGGTGCGCCACATCGCGCGGTACGAGGATCAGGTTTGCTCCCTGCTGCACGAGATCCAAACCTCGGGTCGGCTCAATCCCGCCACACACGAAGAACTCACCGTCCTGCTTGAAGAAATTCCATCATCTGAGTACCTCGACGATCTGCGGGCGCTTGAACAAGCGCTCGAGGCCCCTGCGTTGGAAAGCACTCTGCCTCGCAAACGCAGTGCGTAACTACCGAGGCATTGAGCAAGGAATCGACCGAACGCGCAACGAAACGCGCAGGCAAGCGCAAAGTATCCCCCATTCAGTCTGGAACAGAGCGGCGCGCGTTCCCTGCGAGAATAGGGAGATGTTGATTCCTTCCATCGACCTCATGGGCGGTCGCATCGTGCAACTGGTGCAGGGCGAAACGCTGAAGCTTTCCTTCGACGACTTCGATTACTGGATCGATCGCTTTTCCGCATACCCGTTGGTGCAGCTGATCGACCTGGATGCGGCCATGCGGCAGGGTGACAACCGGGCCCTGGTCGAAAAGATCGCCCGCCGCCTGCCCTGCCAGGTCGGCGGGGGGCTGCGCTCGGCTGCTGACGGCCAAGATCTGCTCGACGCCGGTGCAAAGCGCGTCATTTATGGCTCAAGCCTATTCGGCGCGGCGGAGCCAGCCGCCCCATCCGCTCGGCACAAGCTGATTCGGCTGGAGTTCGCTCAGGAGTTGCAACGCACCCTTGGCGAAGACCAGCTGTGCTTTTCTGTCGACACCAAGCATGGCAAAGTGGCTGTGCGGGGTTGGAAGGACTCGGTCGACTTGACGCCGGAAGAGGCGATGACCTGGTTGGAGGATTATTGCGGGGCCTTTTTGTACACGCATGTGGACACGGAAGGCACGATGCAGGGCTTTCCCATGGAGATCGCGGCCACGATGCGCTCGACAACCGCCAAGCAGCTGATCGTCGCCGGGGGCATCCGGGAACGGCGCGAGGGCGACGACCTCGATGCCATGGGCGTCGACGCTGTGGCGGGTATGGCGGTGTACTCGGGGGCGATGCAGGCGTAGCAAAGTTACCCATGACAGCGCTTGCGGCGAACGCAAAGACGCACGCGTGAAGGATAGCCCTTGCCTGCGATTGGGTTATTCGCTCCCTTCATCCCCGTTCACCGCGTAGTATCCCTTGCGCGCCTGGACCTGATTTCCCTTGCCGCAGTCCATCTCGATACGCCGATATTTCCCGTCTGTGGCCTTGTTGGTGGAGGTATAGCTGAGCAGGTATTGTGTGCGTAGTTCGTCCTGGATCTGGTCGAAGGCGTCTTCAAGGCGACGGCCATTGTTGCCGACGTTGATCACGCGGCCGCCGGTCTGCGAAGCGAGCTGTTGCATGTCCCGGTCGCCGGAGTACATGCCGCCGTACCCGCCAAAGCCGCGATCGGCAATCAGGATGACGTAAAGGATGGTGTTGGCTTTTTGCGCGGCCTCGGCGGCGGTTTTCAGGGTTTCCTGCGAGCCCTGGTCGCCGCCGTCGGTCAGCATGACAATCACCTTGCGCCCGGTTTGCGATTGCAGCTTGTCGTGTGCGGCCAGGTACACCGCATCATAAAGCAGCGTACCGCGCGGGTTCGAGGTCGGAAACGGCCCTCCGCCAATGCCCGGAACGCCGCCGGACGAGCTCGCCGCGTTGATGGTGGCTTTATCCATGGCGCGGCGCAACTCATGCGCGTTGTTGGTGTAATCGGCCATCAAATCGACGTTTACATCAAAGGAGATAAGAAAGGCCTCATCCTTGGGGGTGAGCACTTCGCTCAGAAACCGCGCACCGGACTCTTTTTCAAGCGGCAACACATTTTGCTGACTGCCGCTGGTGTCAAGCAGAATGCCGATGGTGAGCGGCAGATTTTTCTCCTGCGTCAGCCGCTTAATCGTCTGCGGAGTCTTGTCTTCGGCGATCTGGCAGCTGTTCTTGTCCAAACCAGTCACAAAACCGTTCTTGTCGCGGACGGAAAAATACACGTTGACCAGGTTGACGCTGACCTTGAGCGTGCTGGCGGCATCGCCGTGTTGCTCCTGGGGCGGCGGCGCGCTGCTCATCGGCGGTGGGCCGTCGGGTGTGGGCGCTTCCTGCGCCTGGAGAACGGGCGTAGCGCACAAGAGTGCAACCGGGAAAAACGCCGGAAGGAGGACAAAGCGGCAAAGTGCACGGAATTGCATATCAATGTGTTAGACGAGACTCAGCGCGGTTTTGGATGAGCTACTTCAGACCGCCGACCCCGTCACAATCCCAGCACAGCCCAGCACCGATCCAGCCCGCCCCACAGTGCGCCTAGGCACAACGAACGGCCGCCCTCATGCGTCTGACGGATGTGCCTTCGTTAGCGTACCCTTGTACTGCTGGGCGGGTGCGCCGGAACCAAAACCTGTGGCAAAGCCGGGAGAGATAGAAGATGCAGTCGGTTGTGAAAGCAATGGGAGCGGGTTTACTCGGATTGGGACTGTGGCATGCCCCGCTGCACGCACAAAATGCCATTCCGGATGCACCCAAGCCGCAAACGCTGCCGCCGATCAACAGCATCACGCCGGTAGCCCCGGCGACGCCCAACGCGCCTTTGCCGAACGCGCCCACCAAGGGCGAGGGTAGCGGTACCGACACGAATCCGGGATCGACGCTGGACGCGACGGGAGGCTCTACGTCCGGGACGACGACGAATGCGGCGCTGCCCTCTGCCTCAGGTACCTCCGCAGCGGATTCAGGTGGCGGCCCAGCCCCCGTCAGTCATTTGTCCGACATTCAGGTTCAGGTCAATTTTGTTGAAATCCCTTTCACTGTGAAGGATGCCAAAGGCAGCCTCGTCCCGGGGCTCACAGCGCGTGACGTGCGCGTCTACGAGAATGGATTGCGGCAGGCGATTCGGCTCTTCACCGTCGATCCCATTCCGCTTTCGGTCGCCCTGGTGATCGACCAGAGCGTCACTTTCGACACGATGGAAAAAATCAACTCGTCCCTGAACGCGCTGCAAGGCGCCTTCACGCCCTATGACGAGGTCTCGGTTTACACCTACAATAACGGCGTTCATCAGCAGACCGGCTTCAGCGGCGCGCAAAGCACCCGGGTCACCTATGCGCTTGAGCGCTCGAAGAGCGAAGGCCGCGAACCCGTGATGGGCATGACAGGTCCCATCGCGCAGACGACCGTGAAGAACAACCTGCCGGTCGACCCGAACACCAACGGCGTAAACCATGCAGGCGTACTGCTGCAGAATGTTCCGCGTGAGTACCACACGCTCAACGACGCCATCCTGACGGCTGCGGTAGAGGTCGCCAAGGCCGGACGCGGGCGGCGGCGCGTCGTGTATGTCATCTCCGATGGCAAGGAATATGGTTCGCAGGCAAAGGAAAAAGAGGTCATTCGTTTCCTCCAAACCAACAGCATCGCCGTGTACGCCACCCTGGTTGGGGATACGTCGCTGCCCGGGATCGGATTCCTTGACCGGTTTCATCTGCCTTTGACCATGCGCGACGATGTGCTGCCTCGCTACACCGACCTTACCGGTGGAGAGTGCGATCCGGAGTTCCGCCCACGATCCATCGAAACAAACTTTGCACACCTCACGGAACAGGTGCGCACGCAATACGCGGTCGGCTACTACAGTCATGAGCCCTTCATCGATGCCAAATATCGGCCCATCGACGTGCGCGTGATGCGGCCCAACCTGAACGTAATCGCGAAGAAGGGATACTGGCCTTCAGGTAATTCCAGCTCCGGCGCACCCGCTCCGGCGCGGTCCGGTTCCGCCGCCAACACCTCCGCCGGCACCCCAAGCACCCCTGCGGGTACCAGCCAAACCACTCCTTAGTCTTGGCTGTCCTGTCATTCATGACTCCAGGGGTGGCTGGGGCGGGACTGGCCCTCCTTGCTGCCGTGAGTTGGGGAGGTGGAGACTTTTCGGGCGGTATGGGTGTCAAAGCTGCCGGGGGCTCCACGCGTGGGGCTGTGCGCCTCGTCATCACAGCACATGGGCTTAGCCTGGCGGTGCTGTTGGGCTTTCTTCTTTTGAAGCCTGCTTCCGGACCGCCTTGGCCCGGGCGTGCACCGCTGTTTTGGGGTGTCGGCTCGGGCGTGGCCGCGGGACTTTCCTTGATCGCGTTCTACATCGCGCTTGCCCGCGGCGCCATGGGCGCCTCCGCAGCGATCAGCGGTTTGCTCGCCGCTGCCATCCCGGCGGGCGTTTCTGTCTGGCTTGAGGGTGTGCCCGGACCGCTGCGGCTTCTCGGGTTTCTTTGTGCTGCAGTTTCCATCTGGATGATCGCGGTCACCCCAGGAAGCGACGACCCCGCTTCAGGGTCGTCGCGCAGCACCACGGCGCTGGCCATCACGGGTGGCATCGGCTTCGGTATCTACTTCGTTGGGCTCCGCTTTGCCAACAGCGCCGGTGTGCTGGAGCCGATCGCCGCAGCACGCGCAGGCAGCTTTGTCAGCTGTTTATTGCTGCTGGGCTTCCTGCGGGATCACACACATGCGCCGGGCGACGCACAGGTCACCGCGCCCCCGGCCGGGTCTACACGCAGGCACGTTTGGCTCAGCCGAGAGGCCTGGCTTTGGGCATGCGGTGTGGCCGTGTTGGATACCGGGGGCAACCTGTTGTTTATCGCCGCGACCCGCGCCGGTCGGTTGGATGTGGCCGCCGTGCTGGCTTCGCTCTATCCCGCGTCTACCATCCTGCTCGCGGCGCTTCTGCTCAAGGAGCGGCCAGGCCGTCTGCAGCTGGCAGGGATGGCGATTGCCTTGATCGCCGTGACCCTGATCACACTTTGAGCACTTCGACCAAGGTCGGGAGGCGCGAACAGGTCAGCCGCGTTTTCCGCTCGAGCGGACCTAAAACTACTTGGCATCCTGCTTGGAGTCCTGTTTAGAACGCGCCGCCACCTTTTTCGCTACCGCTTTTGCATCGTCCTTGCTGAGATCGATGCCGCTCGGATCGAAGGTCGGCGCAGGGTACTTCAGCTTGAGACCGTCCAGCACATCGACCAGAATGCCTGAAATCGCGACATTGCGATACCACTTATGGTCCGACGGAATGACAAACCAGGGCGCGTGCTTCTGGCTGGTAGCTTCGAAGATATCTTCGTAGGCCTCCATGTACTGGGGCCAAAAGCGCCGTTCCGCAAAATCGGACGCGGACAGCTTCCAGTGCTTGTCAGGGGTATCGATGCGCGCCTGCAAACGCTTGGTCTGCTCCTCGTGCGAGATGTGCAGGAAAAACTTCAGCACCAGTACGTTGTTGTCTGTCAGTATTTTTTCCCAGGCATTGATGTCTTCCAGATGACGTTTCACATCCTTACCGGAAAGCGTGCCGTGCACACGCGGGGAAAGCACATCCTCATAGTGCGACCGATTGAAAATGCCCATCACGCCCCGGGGCGGCACCTGCGCCTGACAGCGCCAGAGGAAGTCATGTCGCGCTTCCAAAGACGTCGGCACTTTGAACGCCGCCACCTGGCAACCCTGGGGATTGATGCCCGAAAAGATATGCCGGATCGTACCGTCCTTGCCGGCGGTGTCCATTCCCTGCAGCACGATGAGCAAGGCCTTGCTTCCGTCGGCAAAGAAGACTTCCTGCAGCGCATCCAGCTGCTTACGGTACTTTTCCAGTGTCGGGTCAGCCGCATCGCTGCTATCGAAAGCACCGGTGCTGCCGGTGGGCAAATGTTCCAGCTTGACCCTGGAACCCGGCTTTACCACATACGGCGATTTCAACTTCATGCGACATTTCCCTCAGGACCGGCGAGCAAACAGCCAGAACGCATCCTCTGGCAGACAAACTTCAACCGCTCGCTAAAGAATAGTCGTTTTTGCCGGCTCTTCCACAGGTTTAGGCGTCACGATGTGCGCGGTCTCGCCTGGTTTGGTCGCAGCCGTGGGCTCATCGTTGATGCCCTTCATGCCTTCTTTGAAGCCGCGCAGACCTTCACCCAGCCCTTTGCCGAGCTCCGGCAGCTTTTTTCCCCCAAACAAAACGATCGCGACGACGGCAAGCACGATCATGTGGGTCGGTGTAAAAAGTTCACCCATGAATCTTCTCCTGCTGCGGAAGAGACGCCTCCGGACAGCACCATCTATTTTCGCACGGGCAGCCGGTTCCTGCGGGGATCGTTTTCCGCCCACCCGTAGGCTTCTGTTCTCTGCACCGCATCGCCACTCCGGCATATGGCACACAGCCTGGCGCTTCGACCTCGAAACCCGACGCCAGCCTCTCAAGTAGTGCTCTCAAGGGAGCGGCGTTATATCCTGAACAGGTTGTCTGTCGCCACGGCAGCCGACAAGCGGCGCCGGCCCGCCGGCGCTCCGCTTTCTATGAGGACGTGTGTTGCACAAGAACTGCCCGAAACCCTTTCACGTACTGCGCCATAGTCTGGCTGCCTGCACCCTTTCGCTGTGTTCCGCCCTGGCCCTTGGACAAACCTCCAGCTCCAGTTCCAGCCAGACTGGAACAACAGCCGCGCCGGGTACCGCACCCATCCAGTCACGCACCGTGGCCGCCCAGATCACGCCGCAAGCGGTGACCAAATACAACGAGCGGTACGACATCTTCGGTGGGCTCAGCTTTATGAACGGCCAGGCCGGCCAAAATCTGCCGAAGCGGTACAACATGGGTGGTGGCGAGGTGGAGGGCATCTATTGGCTTGGCTCCCGGCCGGTGCCGCGTCTGGGCGTCGTTGCGGATTACCGGCTGGAAGCAGGCACCACACCCATCCTGCCCACACCACAGTTCGGCCGTAACCGCGTTCTTGTGTACCAGAACATCATCTCCGGCGGGGTGGAATACCGCGGCATCAGAAATCGCTACGCCGCGATTGGCTACCATGCGTTGATCGGTGCTTCGCATGGGACCTTTAACTCGGCCATCACCGGGTATCCCGCGAACAGCACACCTTTACCGACCGCCTCCGAAGCGGGCTTGTATCAAAACAGCACAACTCCCTGGGGTGCGGTGGGCGGGTCCATCGACTTCAACCAAAGCCCGCATCTTGCCATTCGGCTTTCGCCCGACCTGATTTTTGAGCACTTCGGCACAGAAACTCGCGAGTTCTTCTCCATCGGCGGCGGGGTCATATACCGTTTCGGTACGCGGCAAAGGTAAATGGGTCGCAGGCAGTCTGTGCCCGCGGCCAAAACAGATTTGAAATAGAGGAAAGGGATCCGCTTTGGCGTGGATCCCCTCTTCTCGACTGTTTTCTCAGAAGTTCTGTGCCAGGAACTCCGGGGAGACCGGATTTTCATACACCGAATAATCCCGGGTCACGACCGTAAGCCCGCTCGGGGAAACGAAATACCGCTTCCGGTCTTCTTCCGGGTCATAGCCGATCACCGTGTTGTCCGGGATGTTGACATTGCGGTCAATAATGGCGTGCCGGATGCGGCAATGGCGTCCCACATTGACGTGCGAAAAGACGATACTTGAATCGACATCGGCGTAGCTGTTCACGCGCACGTCATGAGAAAGCACGGAATTGCGCACAACGGCACCCGAAACGATGCAGCCTCCGGAAACGATCGAGTTAATCGCCGTTCCAGTGCGACCGGGCTCTCCGAAGACGAACTTCGCCGGTGGGTACTGGTACGAGCGGGTGCGCATCGGCCAGCTTTTGTCATAAAGGTTAAATGTCGGCACAAATCCGGCGACGTCCAGATTGGCTTCATAATAGGCATCCAGGGTGCCGACATCCCGCCAATACAGCGCGTGCTGCTTGTTTTCATCTACGAAGTTGTAGGCGTGCACGCGATGGCGGCCAAGCAGCTTGGGCAAAATGTCATGGCCGAAATCGTGCTTGGAATCAGGGTCTTCGGCGTCGCGCATCAGTTCAGGCAGCAACACATCCGTGTTAAAGAGGTAAATGCCCATCGAAACATCGACCATCTCCGGATTGAAGGGCGACCGGAGATGAGTTTGCTTCGGCTTTTCTACAAAGCCGGTAACTTCGCCATTTTTCGCAACCTCCACCACACCGAACGCCGAAACTTCGCTGGGAGCCACGGGAAGCGTGGCGAGGGTCACGTCGGCGCCCGACTCGCAGTGCTGCGACATCATCAGCGCATAATTCATCTTGTAAATGTGATCGCCCGACAGGATGAGGCAGTATTTGGGTTCTTCCGCGCCGATCGAGTAAATATTCTGGAAAACCGCATCGGCGGTTCCCTGATACCAGCTCTTGGAAACGCGCTGCATGGGCGGCAAAATCTCGATAAATTCGCCGAGTTCGCTGGCGACCACGCCGCCCCAGCCTTCACGGATGTGGCGGTTCAAACTCAGCGCCTTGTATTGCGTAAGGATATACACCTTGCGCAAATCGCTGTTGATGCAATTGGAAAGGGTAATGTCGATGATGCGATATTGCCCAGCAAACGGCACTGCCGGCTTGGCCCGATCGCGCGTCAGGGGAAACAAGCGTTCGCCGGCGCCCCCGGCGAGCAAAATGCCTAACGTATCCTTCATCCTCGTGCCACCTCGAAAGCCACTCCCCTGTGACGCGCATTTGGCGGAGGAGGACGCCCGACTGTACCACGACGCTAATGCAAACGGCTATTCACCCGCGGGGAAAGCTAAGACGCCGCTTCACTATTAGGATTATTAGGACCGCTAGGACTGCTAGGACCGCCGCCACCACCCTCGGCACCTTCCGTTCCTTCAGCGCCAAACTCTTCTGTGGTGATCCGTAGACTTTTCAGAAAACTGAGGTCGTGACGCGTGAAAGGTCCTTCGACGGCGTCTTCCTTCGCAGTTTCATCCTCATCGTCTTGGACCTGGTTGAGGCCGATAGTCGCTTCCAGCATCAACAGAACATCGAAACCCTGCTCACGGATCTCCCGAACCACATCAGCAATCTGATCCGACTCGCTGACAGACTCGTGAATGGCTTCCCCTAGTTTTTGAATGAGATTTTTGACCTGTTGATTCAACGCCACCTCCGGCTGAGGACGAGTTTCCGTGCACGCCTTGGGTCTTCCCGAAGTCTCGCAGCAGGCCAAGGCTCCTGAAACAAACAGCGGCGGGTTCTACAGCTTAAGGGTACGCCCTCCGTTGTGAAGTGCCAATGGCCCAATTGGGGCGGCACAGGGACAAAGGTGCGTCAAATCTATACACGGGTATGGTGGTCAGCCCAGGCTTCTTCGAGGCGGTGCGCCAGATCTTCCACCGGCTGCGCCTGCTGCTTACGCCCGAGAACCAGAAAACCAGCCGCTGCCGCGCACAGACCACCCAACCTCAAGCTCACCTTCTTCATCTTCTACGTACCCTCACCTTTTGCATGTTGCAGCTTTGCTGCGGCTGCGCATTTCGGGTTGGATGCAGGTGCGCGCTTCCACGACACCTTTGTTCTCTCCCTTGTTCTCTATCACGCGCGCGTGTTGCTTCTCTTTCGCGGCAGGTCCGCTCTTCTGCTCGCCCGCCCCCGGGGCGCAGCGATATTTATTCGGCGGAACGCCTTCCTGAAACGGTTGGCGGCAGGTCGCTCCTGAAACGGCGTACGAAACGGCGTACACGGTCGTACACTGAGTGCGTGGACAGGGTCCGTTTCGGTCGCGCGCTGGGCTATGGCACTCGCCACGCCGCGAAAACTATCGCCGCCGCCGTGGACGCGGCCGCGGCGTCCTCCTCGGCATCGGAAACGCAGCCCCGTTCAATGCCTCCTTTGCCCTCGGCAGGCGACCCAGCGCAAAACGCGCCTTCTTCGCAGAAACCGCCCACCGTGCGTTCTGCCGACTCCCCCGGTTCCACAAAGGCTCGGAGCGTAAACCTCCGCCAAGGCGCTCACCATCTGCGACGCTCGTTTTGGCAACCCCTCGCCGTTTTTGCCGGGGCGCTATGGTCGCGCGTCACAGGCCTTTTCTTCGCCTTGCTCGCGGTCACCATGGGCAGCGGCGCATGGCGCACCCGTGGGGCTCTCCATCCCGGCGCTGGACGCCTCGCCGTCGGCCACTTCATGCTTTTCGGCTCATTCACGCTGCTTTTCGGGTACTTTGCCGTGAGCAGCTTTGTGCGGGCCCGCTTGAAAGAACGTAAAGGCGCCGCAGCGGGAGTTGTCACGGCGCCTCGGCGAAACTCGGCACAGCGAAATTCCGCATAGTAAAGGCTGTCTCAAAACAGGACAACCAGGACACGCTGCTCTTTGCTAACCTGAGCGAGAACGTCAGACCGCTGTCATCCTCTTTGCTCGAAAGCTGCATGCATGGCCATCATGGAACAAACCGTAATAGGGCAAAATCCCGCTCTCCGTCGCACCGCTTTGCATTCAACCCACCACAGCCACAAGGCCCGCATGGTGGACTTCGGCGGTTGGGATATGCCCGTCCAGTACCGCGGTCTGATCGAGGAGCACATGGCGGTGCGCAGCGGCGTCGGCATCTTCGACGTCAGTCACATGGGCGACATCCAGCTGCGCGGACCGAACTCGCTGGCCGCCGTGCAAAAGTTGTTGATGAATGACGCGAGTAAGTTGAACATCGGTCAGGCACACTATTCGGCGATGTTATACGAGGATGGCACCTTTGTGGATGATGTGGTGCTGCACAAACTCGGCGAAAACGACTACCTGATCGTCATCAATGCCGGAACCCGCACCAAGGACGTGCAGTGGGTGCGGCAGGTAATCGGCGGCATGGGCGGCGTGCACATTATGGATGTGTCCGATTACTACACACAATTGGCCATTCAGGGCCCGAAGGCGCAAGCCACGCTGCAAAAACTTACCGGAACGGATCTTGCCCCGATCAAGAACTACTGGTTCACCTGGGGACAGGTGGCGGGCTGTCATAACGTGCTGATTGCCCGCACCGGCTACACCGGCGAAGACGGCTTTGAGATCTACATCCCCGCCGACGAACCGACCAGCTCACGCGTTTGGGGCGAGGTGCTCGCTGCCGGGGCAGAGTTCGGTATCCAGCCCTGCGGTCTGGGTTCACGCAATACGCTGCGGCTGGAAGCGGCGATGGCGCTTTACGGACACGAAATTTCCAATGAGCTCAACGCATTGGAAGCCAACCTGGGACGATATTGCAAGCTCGAGAAAGGCGCAGATTTCGTCGGTCGCCAGGCGCTGCAGGCCATCGTCGACGCAGGCGGGCCGGCAAAGCGGCTGGTAGGGCTGGAGATGCTCGACCGCGGTATCGGACGGGACGGCTACCCGGTGCTATCGGCAGCAGGTCAGCCGATCGGCTACGTCACTTCGGGTTCACCGGGACCATTTTTAAAGAAAAACATCGCGCTCGCCTATGTGCCGACGGCATATACCGAGCCGGACACCGAGGTCGCCGTGGAAATACGCGGTCTGCCGGTTCGGGCACGGGTGGTGCCGACGCCTTTTTACAAACGGCCGCGCCTTGCAACCCCCGTCATCACAGCGCCTTTGTCGTAGGTGCGCTCTTCACCCTCCCGCGTTTCACCCTATCCAAGCCGGAACACCTCGATGTTCCGGCCTCCTCTACAATCACAAAGGAGAAGTGAATCAGATGGCATATCCCGAAACATACCGTTACGCCAAGTCTCACGAATGGTTGGCGCTGGAGGGCGAGGCCGGCATGGTCGGCATCACAGACTACGCGCAACATTCGCTCGGCGACATCGTTTTTGTGGAACTGCCCAAGGTGGGACAGGCTATCGAAGCCGGCTCGACTTTTGGCTCGGTCGAAAGCGTGAAAGCGGTAAGCGATTTGTATGCGCCTATTTCGGGTGTCGTGACCGAGGTGAATGAGCAACTGAACAGCGCCCCGGAAACGCTGAACAGCGATGCCAACAACACATGGATTTTGAAGCTGGAAGTCCGGAACACCGACGAGGCGGACGCGCTGCTTTCAGTGGCCGACTACGAAAAATTCGTGGCAGAAGAAACCGGCCATTGATCTTGTGTTCCCGACTTCGCACCTGCGATCGGGCCTGAGTTTGCCGGCCCGGAGATACCTGCTTCCGAACTGCCGATAAGGAGTGTGCATATGCGCTATCTACCAAAGTCTCCGCAGGATCGCACCGAGATGCTTGCCGCCATCGGCGTGTCGTCTATTGAGGATCTGTTCACCACGGTCCCCGAAGAGTATCGCCTCACCCGTGATCTCGCGATTCCACGCCAACACGCCGAGAGCGAGGTGCTCGAGCGCTTCAAAGCATATGCCGCCAACCTGGCCTCGGGGGATGCGGGTGAGCTGGCCCGGCTGCCAGGCTCGCAGAAGTACGCAAGCTTTTTGGGTGCCGGCGCGTACCGTCATTACCGGCCGGTGATCATCGATTCCCTTGTGCAACGCGGCGAATTTCTGACCAGCTACACGCCCTATCAGCCCGAAATCGCGCAGGGAACCCTGATGGCGATGTTTGAGTTCCAAACGATGATCTGCGAACTCACCGGCATGGAGATCGCGAACGCGAGCATGTATGACGGCTCCACGGGAGCCGCGGAAAGTGTGTTGATGGCCTGTCGCGTGACCGGCAAAAGCGGCTGTGTGGTCGCGCGCACCGTACATCCGGAATACCGCGAAGTGCTGAAAACCTCAACACAGCACCAGGGGATCGACATCAGGGAGTTTGGGTACGATCGCGGGACGGGGCGCGTAGATGTGGCGTCTCTCGAGGCCTCGCTCACCTCTGATACGGCCGCCGTGCTCATTCAATCGCCGAATTTTTTCGGAACGATTGAAGATATTGCGAAAATTGCCGATATAGCCCATAGCAAAGGCGCGCTTCTGATTGTGTCGATTGCCGAGGCGGTCTCGCTCGGGATCGTAAAGCCGCCAAAGGAGGCTGATATTGTTTCGCTCGAAGCGCAAAGCTTCGGAGTGCCGGTGGGGTTTGGGGGACCGTACTGTGGCGTGATCGCGTGTAAAGAGAAGTTTCTGCGCCAGATGCCTGGACGCCTGGTGGGCGAAACCAAAGACGTGGACGGCAAGCGCGGTTTCGTGCTGACGCTTTCCACGCGCGAACAACACATTCGACGAGAAAAAGCGACGTCAAATATTTGCACGAACCAGGCCCTGGTGGCCCTCATGGTAACTATCTTTATGACCATATATGGCAAGCGGGGATTGCGGGAGCTTGCCGAGCAAAACCTTGCGAAGGCGGAATACCTGCGTCGGAGCCTTCTTGAAACCGGTGCCGAGTCACTTTTCGACAGCACACCGCGTTTTCATGAGTTTGTGATAGATGCTGGTATGCCTGCCGAGGAGATGAATGACGATCTGCTCGAAGAAGGCATCATCGGTGGACTTGCACTGGCGAAGTGGTATCCGGAGCTGGGCAAAAACGCCTCCCTCTGGTGTGCGACGGAGTTGACCACCCGGGCGCAGATCGATGCAGCGGCCGCGGCGCTGGCGCACCTTGGACAAACACCTGAGTTGCAGGGCGAACTGGTCAGCGCCGGCTGAAAAGGTAGAGGATGAAGGAAGGTAAGGCCATACGCGTTGTGGTTTCGTTCAGAGCGGAAGGAGAAAGCAATGCAGGATCTTCATGAATATGCAGTAACCGTCACCTGGACCGGCAACACAGGAAACGGCACCAATGGGTACAAAAGCTATAGCCGCAGCTTCGAACTGGAAGCTGATGGTAAGCATGGCATCGCCGGCTCTTCCGATCCGGCCTTTCGCGGAGATGACGGTCGCTGGAACCCCGAACAGCTGCTGGTGGGCTCCCTTTCCGCCTGCCATAAGCTATGGTTCCTGCACCTGGCAGCGGTTGCGGGCATCGTGGTCACCGAATATGTGGACCACGCCGAAGGCACGATGCGTACCACGCCCGGTGCCGAAACAGGACGATTTGAATCGGTCACCTTGCGACCGCACGTTACCCTCACTGCGGCCTCCGATGCGAGCAAAGTGAACGCACTCCACGAAGAGGCGCATCGCCGTTGCTTTATCGCGAACTCGGTCAACTTTCCTATACGCTGCGAGCCGGTGACCAGGCATGAAACCGAGACCGAGATGGAATTGGCGGGCCCGGCATCCGGAAGCCTTCATGGACGTTAGCGCGCTCGAAGGCCAGGAACTCAGCGCCGTCGAGTTTGTTGCGGATTATTTGCGCCTGCGTTTTGACGGCCCACTGCTGACCCTCTACGCTTGGCCGCATGTTCTTCTCGCGGACTTTTCCATCGCCTTCGGTGAACCCGAATATCGCAACGCCTTGTGCGCGCAGATCGGCGAGATGGTGGCCACGGCGTCTTTGGAAGAGTTGGACGCGTTAACGATTGAATTTGAGTCAGGTACCGTACTCGCGCTGAGCTTGCGTGAAGAGGACCTGGATGGGCCGGAGTCTGGAAGCTATTCGGCGGACGGCAGTGGGCAGGATGAAGAGGAGTTCTAACACTTTTTCCTCACGAATGTCTCCATGTCAGCCTTGCGACTGTCGTCCTGAACACCCCAAGAACGTGTTCGTGAGGATCGGCGGTGTCGACATCGGAAAACAGATTCATAGGTAAAGAAAATCACAGGTACATGAGGTCACATGTCGGAAGAGCGATTTGTCGGAACACCGAAAAAGGCGACCACGCACGTTAATCAAAACGAGGACCTGATCTTCGAAAAGTCCTCTCCGGGCAAAAAAGCCTACCGGCTGGCTGAAATGGACGTGCCTGCCGTCAACGCCGCTTCCCTGCTCGGCGATGCGCTGCGTACGGACGACCTGGGCGCGATGCCGGAGTTGAGCGAAATCGAGATCATTCGTCATTTCACGCGACTTTCGACGTGGAACTACGCCATCGATCTAGGTATGTATCCCCTGGGCTCCTGCACCATGAAGTACAACTCCCGTGTGAACGAAGCGGTCGCGCGCTTGGAAGGGTTGGCCGAGGCGCACCCATATCAGCCGGAATCGCTGAGCCAGGGCGCGCTCGGCATCATGAAGCTTCTGAGTGATTGCCTCATCGAGATCACCGGCATGGATGCCATCACCCTGCAGCCGGCGGCTGGTGCCCAGGGCGAGTTCACAGGCATTTTGCTGGCGCGGGCGTATCACCAGAGCCACGGCAACCCGCGCAAAAAGATCATTGTGCCGGATTCCGCGCATGGGACCAATCCGGCCACGGCGGCAATTTGCGGGTATCAGGTCGCCAATTTGAAGTCGAACGAACTTGGGATGGTGGATCTTGCCGCCCTTGAGAAGCTCGTCGATGAAGACACTGCGGCGTTGATGCTGACCAACCCTTCCACCATCGGGGTTTTCGAGTCAGACATTCACAAAATCGCCGACATTCTGCATGCCAAAGGCGCTTTGCTTTACATGGACGGCGCCAATATGAATGCTTTGGTCGCGAAAACACGACCGGGCGACTTTGGCGCCGATGTCATGCACCTGAATCTGCATAAGACCTTTTCGACGCCGCATGGAGGCGGCGGACCGGGGTCGGGACCGGTTGCCTGCAAAAAAATTTTGGAGCCGTTTCTACCCACGCCGGTGGTGAGAACGAATTCTGACGGCTCGCTCGGGCTTGACTACAACCGGTCGCAAACGGTGGGCCGGGTACGCGCGTGGTACGGCAACTTCGGCATGTTTATTCGCGCGCTGGCATACATTCTCGCGAACGGACCGGATGGGCTGCGTCAAACCACCGAAGATGCGGTGCTGAACGCAAATTACCTGCGGGCAAAGCTGGAAGGCACCTTTGAACTGCCATACAAGACTCGTTCGATGCATGAGGTTGTGTTTTCCGACAAATTACAAGCCAAAAATGGCGTGAAAACCGGAGATATGGGAAAGCGACTGATCGATTACGGCTTTCACGCCTACACGACATCCTTTCCACTGGTCGTGCAGGGTGCAATGATGATCGAGCCGACCGAATCGGAATCGAAAGAGGAGTTGGATCTGCTGGTGGACGCGCTGCAGCAGATTGCGCGGGAAGCTGCTGAAAACCCCGAACTCGTCACCACCGCCCCACACCACACGCGGCTGCGGCGACTCGATGAAACTGCTGCCGCGCGCAAACCGATCCTGCGATGGAAGGCGCCGCCGGCGAGCTTCCCGGTGCAGCCCGACACGGCAGCGAAGGAGTGGTAAGGCGCTTTCCGTTTGGCCCGGAATGCTTGATTACCGGGCCAAACGGAGCTCTACCGATTCGTCCGCCTTTTCCCAGCGTACATGTAGCTGCGTTGAAGAACTTGTACTCTTCTCAAAAGAAAGGCTCATGACTTCCTGAGAAGAAGGAAGATCCTCGCCATGCATGGGGGTACGACCAAGATCCTGCGCGGGGTCATACTGCGTGCCCCATTGACCGGTTTGTTTGTTCACAATCAGCATCCATGGGGTGTTCGCGGCGGCGGGGAGCGTGTAGAGCGTGTATTGACCGGCTGGTACACGCAATGTGCCGATGGTCAGATCGACCTCGGTCGTAAAGCTGGTAGCGGGATTGGCGCCGGTACGCCATACCTTGCCGTAGGGCACCAGATCGCCCATAATCGTGCGGCAACGGACAGACGGCGAATTGTAGTGAATGGAAAGAGCTTTGCCTTCCAATTGCACGGTAGCGACAGCGGCAGGCGAGGCTAACGCCTTTCCGTTTACGGCTTGCCCATGATCTTTGACCGCTGCGGAAGGGCACGGCCCCGATGCCGTCTGAGCGTGCGCAAAAAGCAGAGCTGTGCAGAAAAGACCGGCGAGGACGGCAGGCAAACCGAGGCATTTCATGTGCTTCCATGCTACGCTAAAGCAGTGCCGCACAGGGCGCCCGTAGCTCAGCTGGATAGAGCAACAGCCTCCGAAGCTGTAGGTCAGACGTTCGAATCGTCTCGGGCGCACCATTCCTCCCGGTGCGGTGGCCTAGCCCAAGCGGCGGCGTCGCGTTGTAGAGTTGAGACCTTCGTGCCAACTGTCGACGGTCACCATCTTGCGCCCTTCTCTACGTGCTTTTTGCAGAAGCAACTCCGTTGCGCGCACTGTGCAGGAGCGATCCGTTCCCATGGCTTCATCAAAGCCGTCATGAAGAAGAATGTTGGCGCCGCGTTTTTTTTGCGCGACGCGGCGCAGACCGCGCTCCAAATGCTGCATGATGCCATGCACACCGATCGGTTCCCAGTCATTTCCCTGTACGTTCCACTGCACCACTTCGAGCCCAAGCGCTCGAGCACAGCGCAGTACGGCAGGCCGACGCGCACCGAAGGGTGCGCGAAAGAAGCGAACCGGCTCGCCTAATGTGTCTTCCAGCACGAGGTTGCAGCGCTCGATTTCGGCTTGTATTACGCTTTCCGACTTATTTGCCAGAAAAGGATGATTCATCGTGTGATTGCCGATAAGGTGGCCTTCCGCCTGCAGTTCCCGGACGATATCGGGCCTTTGCCGCACGAACTTGCCGATAAGAAAAAAGGTCGCCTTCGCCTCGAAACGATGAAGCACTTCGAGCAAATCTCGGGTGGATCGTTCATTCGGCCCATCGTCGTAGGTGAGCGCGAACTCATTTGGATTGTCGCCCGCAATCAGGGTACGGCCAAAAAGTTGCGACTCAGGTCGCATGCCGAAGCCGGCGACCGCTGCAAAGACGCCCGCGGCCACAGTGCTCCCGAAAACGGCCTTTCCAGAGATGTTGACCGGCATCGTACTTCCATTCCACTCAAGCAAGATGAGCGTACATTGCTTTCATCGCCGGAATCCATCCAACTTGCGTGCCATTGCCAGCACTTCCGAACTACTCAGCCGCGAACGACTCTCCCGCCGGATGTGTCACCACGCGTGTCCCGCAGCATAGAACATTCAGTCCGGCTGCTCGCTGCGCAGGTGCGTGAGAACTTCCTCAGCATGTCCTTGTGGTTTTACATTTGCAAAGACATGCAACAGCGTGCCATTGGAACCGATGAGATAGGTCGTCCGCTCCACACTGGTGACGGGTTTGCCGTACATTGTCTTCTGCTTCAACAGATCGAAGCGCTTGATGATCGCCTGGTCGCTGTCGGCGAGCAGGGTGTACGGTAGATCGAATTTATCCTTGAATCTCTTTTGAGCTTTCGCGGTATCCCGCGAGATGCCCAAAACGACGGCACCGGCGTCGACGAGCTCCGCAAACTGGTCGCGAAAGCCGCACGCTTCCACCGTGCATCCCGGGGTGTCCGCCTTTGGAAAGAAGAAGAGAACGACGGGTTTGCCGAGGAAATTGGAGAGCGTTACCGGCAGACCGTCCTGGTCTGGAAGGGTGAAGTCCTCGATGAGATCGCCAACCTGTGGTGCGGCCATATTTATTCCTTTATTTCCGTGCGCCGTGGCGTTTCGATCAACAGATAACCGATTACTGCACCTTAGCTCGCCCGGCTCGGAATTAATTCCCTTCCAGGCGATGCGCCTGTAGGATGCAAGCGCATCGCCAACGCACCTTGATTGTCGCTGTTATACAAGTACCGGTTCGTGGGCTTCCTCGTTTGAAACTTCCTGGTCGGTCGACGCAATGGAGCTCGCCAGCGGAAAGTAGGCGTTGGCGATGTATTGACCCAGCATGCGATGCGTGTTGAAGAAGGTACCGTTGATCGCGATACAGTGCTGGCGAAGACGCGCCCAGGCCTTTGCGTCGGCGAAGAGCGGGGCCACAGCATTTTCCAGTTTGGTGTAGAGGGCGTCCGCCTCCAGGGTTTCGTCATCGAAATCCTCCACGGCCCACCCGGTGATGTTTTCAGCGCATCCCTCCATCCACCAGCCATCGAGCACGCTGAGAGAAGGAACGCCGTTCAGTGCGGCCTTCATGCCGCTGGTGCCGGAGGCTTCATAGGGGCGCAGCGGGGTGTTCAGCCAAACATCCACGCCACCGGTGAGCTGTTCCCCCAGATCCCAATCGTAATTTTCAAGGTACAAAACGCGCAGCTTGGAATGCTGAAGACGGCTGGCCGCGGCAAAAACGTCGCGGATCAGGGCTTTGCCGGCGTTATCGGCGGGATGCGCTTTGCCGGCGTACAGAATCTGTAAGCCGCCGAGCTTTTCTGCAAGGGCGAGAAGCCGTTCCGGGTCCTGAAAGAGAAGATTGGCACGCTTATAGGTCGCCACACGCCTTGCGAAGCCGAGCGTGAGCACAGCAGGGTCGAGTTCCACCCCGGTGCGCTCCTTCACTGTGGCAAACAGTCGCTCCTGCCCGAGCTTGTGCGTTGCTTCAATCCGCTGCGGTTCGATGCCGTACACATTGCGGAGGTATTGATTGTCGTGGCGCCAGGATGGAACATGTTCATCCAGCAGTTCTTGAAAAGCGGGCGAAACCCAAGTGCCCGCGTGCACGCCGTTGGTGATGGAGTGAACTTTGTGACTCGGGAACATGCGCTGCGAAACCGCGCCATGCTGCATCGCGACCCCGTTGACGAAGCGCGAAAAACGCAGGGCAAGGTAGGTCATGTTCAACAAACCGTTGTGCAACGCCCCGAAACGCTCGATGGCAGACGCGCGTTCGTGGCCGAGCACACGATACATCTGATCGGGCCCGAACTGGTCATGGCCGGCCGGCACAGGGGTGTGAGTAGTGAAGATGCAGTGCTCGGCGACAAAGGCCGCGTCCGCCTCGGTGGCATCCCGCAACGGGATGCCGTGAAGGCGATCTTCCAGCAGGCCGACGGTCAGCAGCGCCGCGTGGCCCTCATTCATGTGCAGAACATCCGGGCGGCAGCCGAGCGCGTGCAATAGGTGAATGCCTGCCAGGCCGAGCACGGCCTCCTGACATAGACGGTAATAGGTGTCGCCGCCGTAAAGGTGATCCGTGAGGGTGCGGTCCCAGGGATCGTTGCCGTCGACATCGGTATCGAGCAGAAAGACGGGAAGAATGTGCCCAGTGACCCCAACGACATCAAAGCGCCAGGCGCGCACCGTCAGCGGGCGTCCCTGCAGCGTGAGGGTGACGGTGGCAGGCGCCGCGGGTAGTGTTTCTTCCGGATGCCAGACGACATCGGACTCGGTTTGTTGGCCGTTCACGTCAAGGTGCTGCTGAAAGTAGCCATGGCGATGGGCCAACGACACGGCCACCATGGGGGCGCCTGTATCCGCGGCCGAGCGCAGGGTGTCGCCGGCAAGCATACCCAGACCGCCGGAATAGGTGGGCAGTTCCTTGGCAAGCGCGATCTCCATGGAAAAGTAGGCGACGGAACGCTGCGATAGATCGATGTACGGAGCTTGAAGAGTGGGCGCAACAGCCATACGGAGATATTCCTTCACTGCCGCATGCGGCAGGCCTGGTAATTTCGCACAGAT
The DNA here is from genome assembly GCA_964246645.1 of uncultured Acidobacteriaceae bacterium. Classification (GTDB taxonomy): domain Bacteria; phylum Acidobacteriota; class Terriglobia; order Terriglobales; family Acidobacteriaceae; genus Granulicella. Next base: position 19,299 of record CAXTRN010000004.1, on the reverse strand, counting down.
CAGAACCGATCAGGTGGACGAAGTGCACATTCGCTGATGAGCTCACATCGTTGGGGCTGGGAGAAGTTTACCAAAGACACAAAATCGGAGCCGTTTTGAACGAAGTAACGACATGACCGTACCCTATATAGCCGCCCGAGAAAAGTCTGTGGGCCTTCTGTGTTATGAAGTTCCGCTCTGTTTTGCCGATAAGGGTTAAGCGCTCTTGAATCCGAATCGCATGGCGAGGCCGAGCGCAATCGCCAGGAAGAAGGCCAATGTTGTGAGTCCCCCTCCGCGGCGCCACTGTTTGCGGGCGATCTCGACGAGAAGGGTAAGGCTGTAGAGCACTGCGGTCAACACGAGACCGTCCATGACGAAAAAGCGGCTGGGCCCGGTTTGCACCTGCCAGGTCGGAACAGGGCTGAAAAGCGGAAGAAAGGAGCCGATAAAGAAAAGCAGCAGAAAAAGCAGCGCCTGCAGCACAACCAGCATCGCCTTCACCATAGCGTGACCCTCATCCTTCGCGTGTGAGGGCAGTGTATCGCGAACCCCGGATACCGAGGTTGATCAGGTTCGGACGGATTACCCTTTGCGTCATGAGCGAAACGATCAGCGCACAGACGCTTCAAAGACACGGAAACGGCGCTCAAGCTCCCATTGCTGCGCGGCACGCTGATTTTTTGCCAGAAATAACCGACAGGCAGAGGACGGCTGGGCCTCAGGCGCTGCCGACCCTGTGCAGGAAGAAACGACACGGGTGAAGGTACCCGGTGCGGCCCAAAGGCTGTTTCCAGGCAAAAAGCTGTGCTCAAGCGCGGTACGGGCGGAGCGCTTCAGATCGACATAGCTGAGGTTCTGCTCTTCGGCGGCTTTGACGTACTCATGAGTGAGATCGATCCGGCTGACACCCTCATCGTCGGTGGAAAGCGCGACAGGAACATGGGCAGCGCGATACGCGGCCAGCGGGTGGTCGGTGCGGGTTTTGCCCAGAATGATGTCGTTCGAAGTGAGGTTCACCTCGACCATGATGTGTTTCGCGGCCATTTCCCGCAGCAAGGCGTCTGGATCGGTTTCGTAGAGAAGGTCCATGCCGTGACCGATTCGCTCGGCATGGCCGAGTTCGACGGCTTCACGGATATGGAAGCTGAGCCCTGCGGGCGGCACCATGCCGAAGGCGAGTTCGCCGGCGTGCAGCGAGAGATGAACTTTCGGGTAAACGGAATGGAGGAAGTCCAGCATGAGCATCTGGAGGTGGTAATACTGCATGGAAAGGCGACCATCCTCGGGCATGACGAAGTTGATGCCAACGACCAAAGGGTCACCCGAGTCGAGTTCGGCCTGGGCGACCTCAAAGCCGAGCAGCGTTTGCGCAAAGACGTGTTGCGGTGGAAAACCACGGAGGATCTGGTACAGAAAGCGGATTTGGAGGTTGCAGGCGGCGTGACCGGGTTCCGAAGGCGACACATTAAAGGAGGTATGCGAAACTGCAGGCATTGCTGACGGGCAGAGCTCCCGCCTGTGTCGTTCCTGTTCTGCGTCCGCGAACTCCTTCCGGTCAACCGCTACTTCCGTGCGCAGACCCTCGGCAAGTAATTGTTCGCGCAGTCGGTCCAACTCCGCCCTGTAGTTCTGGTCCGTGATGTTTTCGGGCCAACCGAGCCTGTACCCAAGCGCGGCGGCATGCGAGAACGTCGGCGTGTTCATCACTTCTAGGTATTGTTCGTTTTGCGCGGCAGCACGGGTGGCAACCTCGTCGAGCCACTCACCTTCGTACGCCTTCAATCCACTAAATCGATCGAACGTGGCGAAAAATTGATCGTGGCCGCTGACGCCTTCCGCAGGCACGAAGGCGCGCATGGAAAAGCTGTCGATGAGATCGTCATACAGGGGTTGACGTTTCAGGGCATCTGCCGCAGACACTTGCCCTGCCCCACACTGCCCGGGGAGGCCTTCCACCGGTTTGACCAGCCGTAGGGCCTGTTGTTCGTCGGGAACAGCCGGTGTACCGGCGTCTACCGGTGCGACGCAAAGACCCTGTTTCGCGGCTTCTGCAATGAAAGTTTCGGCATACACGGCACCCGAAAGATGCATGTGAAGGTCGCCGCCCTTCGGCATGGGCTTGAGAAATGCATACAACTCGGGAGATCCAAGCGACTTGGCAGCATCGAAGGCGCGAGTGGCGTTGCGTTCGCCGGGGGTGAGCGCGACGGGGTCGAGCGTGATGGAATGCACCGGGCGTTTGCTGCCTAGCACAACGACCTGCGCTGGGAGTTTGCAGGTCAGCAGCAGCAAGACAAGCGGTGCAAGGCGGATCCGAAAACAGCCGAAAAGAACGGGCATGCCGGAACCTTATCAGAGGCCGGGAACGAGCGCCGGTGTTTGTCATGGAAGCGCTCGCCAGCCTGTGGGTGAAGGCTGGCGGGCTACAGTGATTTGGCGAGCCGGCACGATCTATTGCTATACTGACGCAGCGGTTCTCGATGGCCCTGCAGAGTGTTCAGTGCGCCTTCCCTTCTCGGGAAATCCGGGAACTTTGAAACGCGGCTGCACGCGATGCGTGGAGTCACTTCCTTCGCGGAAGGCCAGATAGCTCAGTGGTAGAGCGCGGCCCTGAAAAGGCCGGCGTCGGCGGTTCGATCCCGTCTCTGGCCATCACACCTTGGACCCTGAGTCCCTCGCTCCCTCTTTCGTTTACAGAGTGGGTGTTGCCCGGTTGGGGCCGCGGAACCGCAGCCGTTTTGTTCCCCAGCCTCGAAGACATCAGCACAAATGCTGCTTTGGGCGTTACAAGGCAGGCCATCCCCTATCCACCTCTCGGCTGCCGTGCTGTGAGGATGCCACGACGGCATCCGTCATACGGTTCAGTTGCACGGCGTGGTCGAAGTCCGGTGTGTTGGCTGTGCCCTTGAGAATGTCGTCGCGCAGCATGGCGTAGATGCCGGCGACGTTGACCGCCGGGTCTGGCAATGAGGCCAGGATGCCGTTGTCCATCTGCAGCTGTTCACCATTCAGCAGCAGATGCAAGCGCCCGGATTGAACGCCGCGCATGGCGCCGCCATGGAGCGTAAGCGTGCCCTCGGTGCCGCTCACCTCGAAATACGTGGGTGCGTTGGGCGGCCGACCGCCGGACACCTCAATGCTCACCGAAGCACCGGACCGAAGCGTACCCTGCACCAGGACGTGATCGCTTGTGGATCGCGGCTTCGGGGCAGGCTCATCCCCGATGGTTACCTTCGGATATTGTGTCGAGGTCAGGCCGGAAAGCGACGCAAAGCCACCAAGGACAGCGATGGCGAGATCGAAAGTATGTGCGCCCTGAATGGTGAGAAGTGTGACTCCATTGGAGTCATCCTCACCGAATGCCATGGCAGATTCGACCTTTGGGCCGAACGCGGCGGTGTTCGACACGATGCGGGCGGTCAGGACACGACCGATCCTGCCATCCTTGATCGCCCGTTGCGCTTCAAGAACTGCGGAACTACTGCGCATCTGCAAGCCGATGGCGGTACGGATGCCTTTTTGCCGGGCAGCGTCCGCCATCTCCTGCGATTCAGCGATGTTTCTGCCCAACGGCCACTCGCAGTAGACATGCTTACCGGCAGCAATAGCGGCAAGGACGAGTTCACGATGATCCGGAACCTTGACGGCCACCGTCACGATGTCCACTGCCGGATCGTTGATGAGGTCGAGTCCGCTGGCGTACCCGGCTTTGGCATCGAAGGCCTGTGCGGCTGCCTGTGCCTTTTGCTCGTTTCCCGAGGAGACCGCAACCAGCCGTAGACCCTCCAAGCCATGCACCGCGGGCACGTGCGAGTCTTTCGCCCAGCCGCGTTGCGCACTTGCACCGATGATTCCCACTCCAAGCATTCGTGACATCTTTGTCTCCTTTTTCTTTTACGGGTACCTGCTCGTTTTTCCGGGTACCTGCTCACTGAAGATAACGAGGCGCATCATACGCGTCCAATATCTTTTTCCGTTCATCCGATATGATCTGAGTGATGGAACAAGAACTTGAGACCCGCCAACTTCGCGTCTTTAGTGCTGTAGCGGAAACGCTGCACTTCGGCCGTGCCGCAAGAATGCTCGGCATGGCGCAGCCGAACCTCAGCCAGCAGATTGCCCGGCTTGAAACGTTGGTCGGGTACCCGCTTTTTGTACGCCATGCCAAAGGCGTTCACCTGAGCCCGGCTGGAGAGTTTTTAAAGCAGCGGTCAGATGTGTTGATGGCCAACTTGCGATCCACGCTGCAAACCGCAAGAACGCTGGGCAGTGGAGACAAGGGCAGTCTGGCGGTGGGCTTTTGCGGATCTATCATGCTCACCCCGGTCGCAGGCATGCTGGGCGGTTTTCGCGCCACCTACCCGGATGTGAGCATGGAATTGAGCGAACTGCATGTAAATGAACAGCTGACACTTCTCCAGGACGGCATGCTCGAGGCGTGCCTGGTACGCGATGCCGGACGGGCCTCTGGGTTGACCGTCGTGACCCTGCTGGAAGAGGCCTATGTTGCCGTTCTGCCGAAAGATCATCTGCTTGCGAAGCGGATCAACATTGCCCCGGAGCTGCTGAAGGATGAGCCGTTCATTCTTTTTTCACCGGCCATGGCGAAAGGCGCCTACGACCGTACTGTTGCTTTGTGCATCGAGCATGGATTTAAGCCGGAGGTTCAGCGAGAGGCGGCTCAGTGGACCTCGCTGGCAACCCTGATCGGCTCCGGCCTGGGTATCTCGATTGCGCCAGCATGCGTGGCGAATGTGGTGGTGCAAGGTGTCTGTTGCGTTCCTCTCCTTTCCGACCGGCGCACCAGAGTGGAGTTGGCCTTTCGCGAGAACGGTGGGAATCCTTCCGTTCAAAAGCTGCTTGCCTATGCCACGGATTTCATCCGTGAGCACAGCCGCTGAAAAAAGCACAAGCGAGCCCGCTGAATGGTGAACCGTGCGTTGCTGTAAGGGTTCTCGCGTCCGTCTCGCCGGGCTGGCGGTGCATCTTACCTCTGCATGTATGCCGCTAATTTTCAATGTGCCGGTTGCTTCGAGTGGATCGAGACGACTATCGACGAGTCGGGTGGATCGCGGCAGCAGTATGTGGAGGATTGCCAGGTTTGTTGTAAGCCGAATGTATTGACCATTCGCTGGGACGCGACGGAGCGAGAGTTCACGGTATCGGCGGAACTCGAAGGCTGACGGCTGAGTCCAAAAGCTGACGGCTGGGATTGAAAGCTGATGGCTGAGATTTTCGAGAGCTGTTGGCTCTAGGTCCCAAGGCGATGCAGCAACTCCGCTTCGTCGATCACCTCGACTGCAAGCGCGTGTGCCTTTTCGAGCTTGGAGCCGGCGTCCTCCCCTGCCACGACGAAGCTGGTCTTTTTGGATACCGACCCCGCCACCTTACCGCCGGCAGCCTCGATGCGTTCCTTGGCCTGTTCGCGGGAAAGCGTGGGAAAGCTGCCCGTGAGGACGACCATCTTGCCTTCGAGAGCGCCGCCCACCGGTCGTTGCGGGGCGGGCATGGTAAAGCCGAGTTGCTGCAGATCGAGCACAAGGGCGCGGTTTTTCTCCTCCGCAAAGAACTCCGCAATGGCTTGCGCCACCCGCGGACCAACCTCGTTTACGGCCTCGAGCTGATCCGGCGTCGCGTCCATGATCGCGTGCAAGGAGCCGAAGTGGGTGGCGAGCAGCCCGGCTGTACGCTCGCCGACAAAACGGATGCCCAGGCCGAAGAGCACACGGGCCAGCGGTGCGGTTTTGGAGCGCGCAATCTGCGCGAGCAGCGCATCAGCCGTCTTTGCGCCCACGCGTTCGAGCGAAATCAGCTGTTCCCGCGTGACCCGGTACAGGTCGGCGATCGAGCGCACCATGGGTTCGCGGACCTCCACGGGCGCGCCGTCTTCGAGATCGACGCCTTCGGGAGTTTGACCGAGCAACTGCGTTACCATCGCTTCGCCTAAGCCCTCGATATTCATAACGCCGCGCGCTGCCCAATGCAGCAGTTCTTCACGCACGCGGGCCGGGCATCGGGCGTTCACACAACGAAAGTCGACCTCATCTTCGAGCTTCACCAGCTCGCTCGCACACACGGGGCAGTGCGTTGGAAAGACGATCTCGCGGGTGCCGCGGGCGTGATCGGCATCCTCGATCACTTCGGTGATCTTCGGGATGACATCGCCGCCGCGCTCGACAGCAACGAAGTCACCGATGCGCACGCTTAGTCGCGCAATCTCATCGGGGTTGTGCAGGGTGGCGCGGGTCACGGTGATGCCCCCGATGGAAACCGGTGCGAGCGAGGCCACCGGCGTCACTTTGCCCGTGCGGCCCACCTGAAAGAGCACATCGACGAGCTGCGTGGTTGCGCCGCGCGCGGCGAATTTGTAGGCGATCGCCCAACGCGGAGCTTTGCCGGTGAAGCCGAGTTTGCGCTGTTGCGTGACAGCGTCGACCTTCAGCACGACACCGTCGATCTCATAAGGCAGCGTGTCGCGCAGCGCTTCCATTTCGCGGATAAACTCCAGTGCGTCGTCAACGCCGGCGACAGTGCGCGCGTTCTTGTTCACCAGAAAGCCTGTGCGGCGCAGCGCTTCAAGCGCACCGGATTGTTGCGCCAAAAGCATGTCGCCGTCGCGCAGCAGAAAATATGCGAAAAGTTCGAGGCGGCGGGTGGCGACGATGTTTGGATCGACGGTGCGCAGCGTGCCCGCGGCGGCGTTGCGCGGGTTGGCGGCGGGCGCCTGCCCCGCGGCTTCCCTTTCGCGATTCATTTTTTCAAAAGCCTTTTGCGGCAGCACCACCTCGCCACGCACCTCAAAGGCCTGCGGCAAACCCGCATCAGCCAGCTTTTCCGCCGAAATATGCAGCGGCACCGTACGGATGGTGCGGACGTTGGTGGTCACATCTTCGCCCACCGTCCCATCGCCGCGCGTGAGCCCGGTGTGCAGGACGGCCTCGCCGCGTTTGCCGGCCACATACTGCAGCGCGAGGGAAAGCCCATCCAGCTTGAGTTCACAGACGTAGTGGATCGCCTCGCCTTCGCCGAGAGCGCCCGCAACGCGCTCCGCCCAAGCGCGCAGTTCGGCTTCGTTATAGGCGTTATCGAGCGACAGCATGGGCCGCGAGTGCGCGACCTTGCCGAAGCCGTCTTTCACCTTGCCACCGACGCGCTGCGTGGGCGAATCGGGCGTGAGGAGATCGGGGTAGTCCGCTTCCAGGCGCTTCAATGCATTCATGCGCGCGTCATATTGCGCGTCGGTCCATTCCGGCGCATCGAGGACGTAGTACAGATACTCATGGCGGCGCAGTTCTTCGCGAAGGGCATCGATCTGCTGCTCGGCTTCGTGAACTGACTCGGCTTGCTTGGCGGGCTCGGCTTGTTCGGCTGGCTCAGCCTGCTTGGCGGGCTCAGCGGGGGAAGGTTTTGGTGTCTGCGCGGGCATCGTCAGCATTATAGGGAGATCACCGACCTCCCGTGCGCGCCAAGGCGCGGGGGGAGCTTTCCTTTACACTGAAACTCGACCGTTAGTTGCCAAAGAATCGACAAGGAGCTTAGGAAAAGATGCCGCACATGGTGTTTTGCACAAAGTACAAGGCTGAAATGGAAGGCCTGGACGAACCGCCGTTCGACTCAGATTTCGGCCAGAAGATCTACAAAAACGTTTCCCAGCGCGCCTGGAATGAATGGCTGGAACGGCAGAAGATGCTGCTGAATGAATATCGCCTGCAGCCCTGGACGCGTGAGGCTCAGGAATTTTTGGTTGAGCAGATGAACGAGTTCTTCTTCGGCACCGGGGGTGAGTTACCGAAGGAGTTCATCGCACCGGCTCATTGAGGTGTCGAAAAAGGAGGTCACCATGGCAGCTGCGATCGTCGCTCCACTAGCTCCCTTTGTATCCATAGAGGAATATCTCCACTGCAGCTACGAGCCCGATATGGACTACGTAGATGGGGTGCTCGAGGAAAGAAATTTAGGTGAGATCGACCATGGAACCCTGCAACGCAGGCTGATTCTGATGCTGTGTGGATTGGGCGCAGACTGGGAAGAGCGGGTCTTTCCCGAAACGCGTGTGCAGGTCTCCCCAACACGCTTTCGCGTTCCCGATGTGTGCGTCATGCCGGAAGGTTGGCAAGGCGATCGCATCATCCAGCAGGCCCCTTTGCTTTGCCTCGAGGTGCTTTCCCCGGAAGACCGCATGAGCCGCGTGCTGAAGCGCGCCAAAGATTTTCTTGCCATGGGTGTTCCCGAGGTGTGGATCTTTGATCCCACCGAGCGGCAAGCGTACCGGCTGCTGCCAGACGGCGTGCTCCAGGAGGTGTACGACCGTTTGGAGCTTCGAGAGACGGAGATTGCCCTCGACCTCAAGCGTTTATTTCGTGCCCTCTAATCGGGGCGGCGGGCGATCGAGAGATAGTCCATCGCTGGTGTACACTGTCGCTACCCCGCGCGGGCTTTGCCGGCGCTTTTGCAGCAAGTCGGGACGTGGCTCAGCCTGGTAGAGCGCACCCTTGGGGTGGGTGAGGTCGCTAGTTCGAATCTAGTCGTCCCGACCATTCGCCGCAGTTGTCACTGGCTCTGCGATGCAGCCTGTTTCTGCGCCTGCGCCCAGGCCAGATTGTTTTTCGCCAGCTGAAAATTCGGTTTGAGCGACACGGCTTTTTGGGCAGCCGCGATGGCTTGTTCCCAGTGGTGCAGGCTTTCTGCGTTGGCGGCGATATTGTTCCAGGCCTCGGCAGCATGCGCGTCGAGCGCCAGGGCCTGGCGAGCGGCGGCATCGCTTTCCGCATAGCGCCCCTGCTGATTCAACGCGAGCGATAGGTCGATATAGGCCGCTGCGGTGATGGGTGTTCTGGGTGCCTGTACTCGGTACGGCGTGCCCGCTGTGCCCGGCAGCCGGGCCTGTTCCGGAACCTGCTGCCGGGCCTCTTCCTGAACCTGCTGGGCCTGCTGCATTTGGAACCAGCGCAGATTGTTTTCGGCAATCTGGAGCTGTGGATGGAAGATGAGTGCTTGCTGCTCGGCGGCGATGGCCCGCGCCCACTGCCGCAGCCCGCCATATCCAGCCCCAAGGTTGTTCCAGGCTTCGGCTGAGTTTTTGTCAACGGCAAGCGCTTCCTGTGCCGTGCTGACGGCCAGTGCGTACTGCCCGGCCCGGTAGGCTGCCAGCGAGGCGTTGATGAAGGGCGCAGCGGAACTGGAGGCGGGGCTGGAAGCGGAGTTGGCGGCGAGATTGTGTGCATTGCCTGCGAGTACGGCAATTGCCGAGCTGTCATCGGGAAAGAGCACAAGGGTTTGCTGCGCGAGCCGCTTTGCCGCAACAGCAGCGCCGGTCTGCTGGTAGGCGTCCAAGAGCAGATCACGTTGCATCGCGCGTTGCGTGTTAAGAGCAACCGCGGCTTGCAGCTGCGCCATACCCTCGGCGAGGCGGCCCTGGGCGAGCAGCCAGCGGCCGAAGAACGCGTGCGTGGTGTCGTCTCGCGGCGCAAGGGTGATCGCGCGCAGGAAGTGCTGCTCGGCGACGGCGGTGAGCTCCGGCCTACCCATTGCCGCGAGTACACCGTTGGCAACGCCCAGATTGATCTCCAGCGTGGCGTAATTGGGCGTGTACAGCAGAGCGCGGTTGAAAAGCGCCAACGCGCCTACGGTGTCGCCGGCGTTCAAGCGGGTGAGCCCATAGATCATCAGCCCGCGACCGTTATGCGGCGACTTTTCGACATCATCGGCCCACAGGGTCGCCTCGGAACGCCAAATGGCATTGCGCCGGTGCGCGCCATAGCCGTAAGCGCTGAGCAGAAGGAGAGCCGAGGCAAGGGCCGCGCGAGGCAGAAAGGTTTGCGCCCTCCCGCGGAGTTTGGCGTAGGTACCCACGAACGCTTGTAGCCGCAGATATACGAGATAGAAGAGCCAGACCACCGCCAACATCAGCCCTGGAAAGGAAAAGAACATCCGGTGGTCGTTTTCGACCTCGCTGAGCGGGTAAAGCGATGTGGGCAGTTGCGTGAAAACGAACCAAAGCAGACCGTATGCGATGGGGTACAAACGCCGCTGCCGCGCGGTATACGCGACCGCGAGAAGGATGCCGAGCACAAAGACCAGACCGGCAACAGCTTCAACAGTCTGGCTCGCAGAAAGCTGCAGACTCGCAAAGGACGGCAGACTCGCAAAGGGTTGCAGGTCGGTATCCACGTTCAGGTGCAGCGGCAGAAACAGGGTTTCGGCGTAACGCAACCAGACAAAGCCCTCTGTCAAACGGTACTGCGCGGGAGAAAGGATGGAGGGCAGAAAGGTCTTCGGCGTCATCCGGGCCTGCAGGAAGAGCAGCAGCACGGCGACCAGCATCGCAGGAACGGCGGCGCCCAAGCTTTTACGCCATCGTTGCGCCGAAGGCAGGCTTTCGGTTTCAAAGAAGAAGCTGTAGAACAGCAGCAAAAGTGGGAACACGGCTGCGGGTGGCTTCGCCAGCAGGGCTATGACGAACGGCAGCAGGTAAAGACCGTAACGACGCTTGGCCGGCCAGCGGACGAAGCTCCAAAGCGCGGCCACAGAGCCGAGTGTGCAGTACAAATCTCCACGTTGGATGATGTAGTTGACCGTTTCCGCCATGGCGGGGTGCACGCCGAACCAGGCGGCGATGCCCAGGGCAAGCCAACGGTTTGCCGCTGACGTTTGCACCTGGTCAAGAAGGTGTTGCAGCAGCAACGAAAGCAGCGCCACCAGCAAAAGAAACCACAGCAGGGTGCTGAGGTGGAACCAGAACAGGACATAGCCGCCGCCCAGGGCGTAGTCCAACGCGAGCGAAAGGGTGACGACCGGGCGGTAGGTTTGGTTCGCGGGAAGCACGCTGAACGCGGTCGTATCCGTGAAGATGCGCGGCAGGTTGCGGAGCGATCGAACGGAGGGATTGTCCGTGATTGTATGGAAGTCGTCGAAGTGGAAGCTGTTGCCGAAAGAATTGGCGTACACAAGACACACCGCCAACAGCAGCAAGGCCAAAGGGAGAGAGCCTTTTCCCAGGCCGGAAGACTTTCTCAAACTTTCTGAAGCAAAAAGCCGCCACGCGGAAGGTGCGCGGCGAAGTTCTGTCCCTTTTTGGCCGATCTGCGACATATTCACTCCGCATTCATCGTGAAGCAAAGACCAGGAGCATAGCTTGAAAGTAAGTCTGAGTACATTCCACCTTTGAGTGAGCCCCATGGCGTCTACCGCGGCAAATCCCAGTCTCTCCGCTTCCAGGCAGCCCGATAAGCAACCGGACAATCTGCTCGATCAAAAAATGGCGAACAATCCCGCCGGCCGGTGGGGTGTGTTGGCTTTTGGTGTTTTAACGGTGGGTGGATTGGCGTACATCGCCACGCGGCTTACCAAAGATCTTTCCGTGGTTCACAATGCGTCGATCTTTCCGTATGTGCTGCTCGGGGTGGCGCTGCTGATCGCGCTTTCCTTTGAGTTCGTCAACGGCTTCCACGACACGGCCAATGCCGTGGCGACGGTGATCTACACGCACTCGCTGGAGCCGCACCTGGCGGTTGCCTGGTCGGGCCTGTGGAACTTCATCGGCGTGCTCACAAGTTCAGGTGCCGTGGCGTACACGATTGTGTCGTTGCTGCCGGTGGAACTGATCTTGAAGGTCAGCTCGGGGTCGGGTTTTTCGATGATCTTTGCCCTTTTGATTGCGGCGATCATCTGGAACCTGGGCACGTGGTGGCTTGGCTTGCCGGCTTCGAGCTCGCACACGATGATCGGTTCCATCATTGGCGTGGGTGTGGCCAACCAGCTGATGCAGGGCCGCTCGGGGGTGAGCGGCGTGGATTGGGAGCAGGTCACCAAGGTATTCAAGGCACTGATTTTTTCCCCGCTGATCGGCTTCGCCGGGGCCGCGCTGTTGTTCTGGCTTTTCCGCACGGTTCTCCGGGATCCGCGGCTGTACAAGGCTCCTGAAGGCACGGAACCGCCGCCGTTCTACATCCGTTGCCTGCTGGTGCTTACCTGCACAGGCGTCAGCTTTGCGCACGGCTCCAACGACGGGCAAAAAGGCATGGGCCTGATCATGCTGATCCTCGTCGGCACGGTGCCGACCGCTTATGCGCTCAACCATGCCGTCGACAAAGGCTCGGTAGACACGTTTGCGGCGGTTTCCACGCAGGTGGCCGGCACGCTGGAAAAATACGAAACGCCGGGTGCGGTGGTCGGTGATCCCGGCGCGGAGCTTGAACGCTTCGTTTCGGAGCACAAATATCAACCGTCCACGATGGTGGCGCTCGAGCAAATGGTCAACGAGATCCGCAATGAGGCGGTCGGCTACGGCTCGCTCGGCAATGTGCCGCAGGAGATGCAGGCCAATGTGCGCAATCAGATGTACCTGGTAAGCGAAAGCTTCCGCCTGATGCCGAAGCTCGGCCCCAAGGTCCAATCTGCCGATAGCAAGATCATCGCCAACTACAAGGGATTTCTGGACAAGTCCACGAAATACATTCCAACCTGGGTCAAGGTTGCGGTGGCCCTGGCCCTTGGTCTGGGAACGATGATCGGATGGAAGCGCATCGTGATCACGGTTGGTGAAAAGATCGGCAAAACGCATATGACCTACGCCCAAGGCGCTTCCGCCGAGTTGATTGCCATGTGCACGATCTATGGCTTTGACAAGATCGGATTGCCGGTCAGCACCACCCATGTGCTGAGCTCCGGCGTCGCGGGCACGATGATGGCCGGCGGCAGCGGTCTGCAAATGTCGACGGTGCGCAATATCGCCATGGCCTGGGTGTTTACCCTGCCAGCGGCGGCGCTGCTTTCGGGGTGCCTGTACTGGTTGTTCAGCAGCGTTGTTCATTAATCCAGCTGCAGCAAGTGGCATTGCACATCTTTACCCCGCGTCTTAAACGGCGCGGGGTAAGATGTTTCTACGCTCCGATGCCCTGCCCTTTTCTTCGGTCCTTCGCACCAACCCGTCTCCGCATGCGCGCCTCGACCACGGCCTCGTTGCGCCGCGTTCCCCTGGCCGGCGCGGCGGCCAAGGCGGCGATGGGCGCGTTGCTGTTCGCGGGTTCCTTGTCCTTGTCAGCACAAAAGCCGGATGGAGAGCCACAGGTGGTGCGCACCGCGGGTGCTACAACCGAGGTCGGGGTCCTGACTGGGGCTGAATACCGCATCGATGTGCCAGCGGAGTGGAACGGGTCGCTGGTTGTGTATTTCCATGGCTATGCCGAGCATGGGGCGAGCTTCCACATCGCCGAACACCTGCATCCGGACCTCGAATCCTTTACCGAACGGCACTATGCGGTGGTGCAGAGCGCGTATTCCGAGGCGGGCTGGGCGTTGCAGCAGGCGTATCCGGAGACAGAAACCCTGCGGCACTACTTCGATCATAAGTTCGGTCATCCCAAGGAAACCTATGTCGCCGGCGGTTCCATGGGCGGCGCCCTGGTGATGATTACGTTGGAGCTGAATCCGAAGCCTTATATAGGTGGACTCGACCTTTGCGGGGCTGTCGGTCCGACGTTTGTCTCCTTCGACCGGCGATTTGCGATGCGGGCGGCGTTTGATGTGTATTTTCCAGGTGTAATGGGCGCGCTGGTGCCGGTCCCCGCGGATTATGACGACACCGCCGCTGTTCGCGAACGCATCACCAACGCCTTGCGGGCAAATCCAATCAACGCGGCTGTTGTCCGTAACCTGATGGGGCTGCATACCGACGCCAATGTGGCCCGCGATATTTCCTACTTCACGTTTGTTATCGCGGATTTGCAACGCCGTTCGCATGGCAATCCCTTTGACAACCGGAACTGGATTTATACCGGCACCAACCCGGCGGCTTCAGCCGGTGACGTGGAGTTAAACGAAAGCGTGCACCGCTACCCGGGCGACCGGAAGGCGCGTGAATATCTGGTCCATCACTACACGCCCACAGGCCGGCTGGGACGGCCCATGCTGGCGGTGCATACGATCTACGATCCGTTCATCCCGCCCGGGCAGCTTGCGCTCTATAACGAGATGGTGGAGGGTGAGGGTCTGGGAGACCGACTGGTACAGCAATATGTGCCGCATGACGGCCACTGCTCCATTACGCCTGAAGAGATCGGGCGCGCGTTTGATGAACTGGTGACATGGACGCACACCGGCGCACGTCCGGTGCCGGGGTTGCTGCGCTGAACGCTTCGCGGTAGCACTCCGGGGAGGCTGACGCGCCCGAGCCGACGTGTCTGGGCCAACATGTCACAGACCAACGTGTCTGGGCGGCGTCTCAGGCTTCACCCCTTCCGTGCCGATATAATGCGGTATGGCGAGCGCGCGGCCGGATTCAGCTGCATCGGACGGTTCTGAAAGCGGTTTGACGGGACCGCACGTCCACACTGCCGAAGAAACTCTTGAATCCGGCATGCGCCTGGAGTCAGCCCTCGCAAAGGTGCCAACCCCTGCTCCGACCCACACCTATCGTGCGGATGTGTCTCTGGACGAGCCGGCTGGAAGCTTTTCCGCGGCTACGGCGGTAGCGCATATCGATCAACAAGCGTTGGCGGTCGCCGTTGCGCGCGCCCATCGGGAAACAACTGCCGCGCTGCCGGACGCTGCCCCCGAGAGCGACGAGGTGGAACAGGAAAAACCACTGGCCGATCCTTTCCAGTTGGTCGAACGGTTCGAATACATGCTGGCGACCCTGCAAGCGAATCGGCCGCACGATGACCAGGCGCTGGTGCGCGCCGCGTGGGCGTTCACACAAAGCCAGCACGACGGCCAGAAGCGTGCCTCGGGCGAGCCCTACATCATTCATCCGCTCGAAGTGGCGCAGGTGCTGGCCGAGTTAAAGATGGACGCCACGGCGATTGCCGCCGGGCTGCTGCACGATGCGGTGGAAGACACGCCGGTGACAACGCCTGAGATCGCCAAGCGTTTTGGTGAACAGGTCGCGCACATCGTCGACGGCGTCACCAAGCTCGACAAGATTAAATTCGCCAATCGCGAGGACGCCCAGGCGGAAAACATCCGCAAAATGCTGCTTGCGATGGTGGACGATGTGCGCGTGGTGATCATCAAGTTGGCCGACCGGCTGCACAACATGCGCACACTGGAGCATCTGCGGCCGGAGAAGCAGGCGCGCATCGCCAAAGAAACACTGGATGTGTATGCACCGTTAGCGCACCGGCTGGGCATGGGCAAGCTGCGCGGAGAGTTGGAAGACCTTGCCTTCCGATACGTGGACCCGCTCGCTTATCACAAGCTGACCGACGAAGTGGAGGCGATCCGCGGCGAGGGCGAGGCCTTTCTCGATCGCATCGTCGCGACGCTTGAATCCAAGCTGCACGAGGCAAATGTGCGGGCGCGTGTGGAATCGCGCATCAAGCGACTGTATTCCATCCAACAAAAGTTGAATCTGCATTCGATCCCAGTCGAGCAGGTGTACGACCTGTTCGCGGTGCGCGTGATCACGGAAACGGAACCCGATTGTTATGCCGTTCTTGGGCTCTTGCATGCGACGTGGCGACCCGTGCCGGGGAGATTCAAAGACTTCATTGCGATGCCGCGGCCCAATCTGTACCAATCCCTGCACACAACATTGATCGCCGAAGGCGGACACCAGTTCGAGGTGCAGATTCGGACGGCCGACATGCATCGGGTGGCCGAAGAGGGTATCGCGGCACATTGGAAGTACAAAGCCTCCGACGCCGTGAGCGCGAAGGATGAGCAGCGGCTGGCGTGGGTGCGGCAGCTGATCGAGTGGCAGCGCGAAATGACCGACCCCAACGAGTTCATGTCCACATTAAAGATGGACATGTACCCGGAGGAGGTGTACACATTTACGCCCAAGGGCAAGGTCATTGTGCTGCCCAAGGACGCCAGCCCGGTAGATTTTGCGTATGCCATCCACACGGATGTGGGCCATGCGACGACCGGCGCGAAGGTGAACGGACGCATCGTGCCGCTGCGCTCGCGGTTACACAACGGGGACATCGTTGAGATCCAAACGCAGCCGGGCCATGCGCCGTCGCGCGATTGGCTGAGCTTCGCAAAGAGTTCGCGGGCGCGGAACAAGATCAAGCATTGGTTGAACGAAAACCAACGCGCCCGAGCCGTCGAGATTGGCAAGAAGCTGCTGGAGCGCGAAGCGCGCAAGCTGAAACTCGGCTTGAGCAAGTTCGGCACCGCAGACTTCATGCGCGTGGCCAATGAGTACGGTCTGGGTGGTGAGCAGGACCTGCTCGCCGGGATCGGCTTCGGCAAATTCTCCACGCGCCAGGTCCTGAACAAGCTGGAACCGGCGTTGCTGCAGGCGAACGCACCGGATACCGGCTCGGAGGAAACTTCCGCAGCGCCCAATCCGCTTGCGCACATGAGCGAAGCGGTGAAGCGGGTGTTCTTCGGCAAGGGTTCGGAGAGCCTGCAAGTGGAAGGCCAGGATGATCTGCTGGTCTATCGTGCGCGCTGTTGCAACCCCATTAAAGGCGAAGAAATTATCGGCTACGTGACGCGCGGCAAGGGTGTCGCGGTGCATGCGCGCAGCTGCCCAAATGTGCAAAATCTTTTATACGAGGCTGATCGCCGCATCGAGGTGGAATGGTCACCCGGTGCGGCCCCGGCGGCTGCTGCAGGTCATATCGGAAACGTCTCCAGGCCGACGACGTATCCGGTGAGATTGACCGTTTTGGTGGAAGATCGCTCCGGGTTGCTGAAGGAATTTGCCGCGATCATCTCCGAGGATGGCACGAATATCAAGAGTGTTGATTCACGGCCCACCGGCGATGGTGGCGTGCAGGTGGATTTCGTCATCGAAACGGTGGACCTACGGCACCTCACGCGATTGCAGCAGAACCTGCGCAAGGTGCCGGGGGTACGCGACGTACATCGCGTGCAGAAGGTATAACGCGAGACCCGGCTCCTGCAGGAGCCTGGCGATCTTTGCGTTCAGCCCAGCGGCGGCACGTTGATCTGCTGGCCGACCTGGATGCGATCGGGATTCGAAAGGCCATTGTGTTGCGCGATGGCTTCGTATTTGTTCGGTGTGCCGTAGAACTTTTCCGAAACCTTGCTGAGATTGTCGCCGGCCTTGATCGTGTAGGGCTGATCGTCGCCACCGGTGACGGTAAGCCGCGGCTCAAAGTCGGCATAATTCGGATCGCACTGCTTGGTCACATCCCACACGCGGTTGAGCACGACTTTGGAGGGCACGTCCGCCTTCAGGATGAGCTTGTCGCCCTCCATGAAGATTCCCTCGAATTTCGCGCCATCATCGCTGAAGTCTGCAATGACCTGCCCCACCGGGGCGTACTTTTGCTGCAAGGCTGCTTGATCTGCCATCGTTCTTCTCCTGTCCGCTCAGCGGCAACAGGCAGTAGGATGCGGCTTTGGGCCGAACCGCTTGATTCTTTCCCTGTTCTCAAAGTCGATCTCAAAGATTGAGAGACTTTGCTGTTTCAGTAAGCATTTCCAGCGCCGTATCGATCTGCGCACGGGTGTGCTCGCTGGTCATGATGCAGCGGATGCGTGCTTTGCCTTCGGGCACGGTTGGGAAAGCGATGCCGGTCGCCATGACGCCTTTCTCAAAGAGTGCGCGGCTGAACTCCATCGTTTTGCGGCCGTCCCCAATCAAGATCGGCGTGATGGGTGTTTCGCTGGCCGGGGTGGTGCGGCCGCCGATATCGAAGCCGGCGCTGCGAAGTTGTTGCTGAAAATACTTTGTGTTGGACCAGAGACGATCAATGCGCTCGGGTTCCGATTGCAGCAGATCGAACGCAGCGATGCACGATGCTGCCACCGAAGGCGGATGCGAGGTGGAAAACAAAAACGGCCGGGCGCGGTGGTACAGGTAGTCGATCAGGTCGCGCGAACCACACACATAGCCGCCCAGGGCGCCGATCGCCTTTGATAGTGTACCCACCTGCACATCGACGCGGTCGGTGCAGCTGAAATGATCCACGCTGCCGCGCCCATTGCGGCCCAGCACGCCGGAAGCGTGCGCGTCATCGACCATCATGATGGCGCCATACCGCTGGCAAAGGTCGGCCAGTTCGCCGACAGGACCGATGTCACCGTCCATGGAAAATACGCCGTCGGTGATGACGAGTTTGCGGCCGGGCTCATGCTGCACCTCTTGCAGCAGTTCTTCCGCATGGGCAACGTCCTTGTGGCGGAAAACTTTGATCTTCGCTTTCGAGAGCCGCGCGCCGTCGATGATGGAAGCGTGGTTCAGTTCGTCGGAAAGGATGAAATCGTCCTTGCCGAGAATGCTCGAAACCGTGCCCGCATTCGCGGTGAAGCCGGACTGGAAGACGACGCAGGCTTCCACACCTTTGAAGGCGGCGATCTTCTCTTCGAGCTCCAAATGGATGCGCATGGTGCCGGCGATGGTGCGGACCGCCCCCGAACCGACGCCGAATCGGGCGATCGCCGCTGTGGCGGCTTCACGTAATTTCGGGTGATTGCACAGGCCGAGATAGTTGTTGCTGGCGAGATTGATGACCTCGCGGCCGTCGTAATGGCAAACGGGCCCTTGCTCATCATCGAGCACCCGCAGGCGAAAGTACGTGCCCTTGTCGCGCAGCTCATCGAGCGCCGCGGTGAGGTGGGCAAGTTGTGGGCGAGCGACTGGGAGCCGGGTCGCGGCAGCGGGAGATGGCGGGGTAAGGGTAGCGGCGCACATGTCACCTCCGATGGTAACCCCGGCAGGCAGCCGACGGCATCCTACGTACAGGTGAATGCCGATGACGCAAACAAATCGCGGTAAGAGAAACGGTAAAGGAAGAGTTGGAGCCGGCTCCGCTGCATCGCTGGTGCTTTTTGTCGGCATCGTCGGTTGCCACGGCGACACAAACCAGGGCGGTGGGACGGATACGGGCGTCGCGACAAAACCGGTGGTACGGCAAAAGCCACAGTCGACCCCCACGCCGCCCTCGGCCGATCGGATCGATCCAAACTCGCCGCGCGCCGTGCTCGGCGGCACGTCAACGACGCAGCCGGAAACGTCGAATGGACAGGCACAGCCAAAGCCGCAACCTTAACCCTCGGTGTTCCCCAAGGCGTGTTCCTGGCTTTACTCTGGCTTTGCTGGTGGTGTGTAGCTGGAGATTCCAAACGTGATGCGCCGATCGTTTGCGGTTGTGCTTTTTCTGATGGGCGCGATGTCCTGCTTCTCCCAGACAGGACCCCCGCCGGCCGCATCGGCCGACGGTAACCTAACGCTGACCGTGCGCTCTTCCCTGGTGCTTGTCCCCGCCCTGATTAAAACGAAGCGGGGCGAGCTGGTTTTTTCGCTCACCGCCGACGATTTTCAACTAACCGACGACGGCGTGCCGCAGCCCCTCCGCTTGGAGCAGGACACCGCCGCAGAGCCGCTGGCGTTGGTCG
>CAXTRN010000003.1:0-41498 GCA_964246645.1 uncultured Acidobacteriaceae bacterium | reverse complement strand
GAACTGGTGAACTGGACGACCCCGCCCGAAACGCGTGGTCCATTTGGGGCCAAGGTGCTCGGTTTTTCCGATCTCGAAATCGTCGAAGGTGCAGTGGTTCTGCGCCACATCGACGCAAACGGCAAGATTTTGCACGCGTTCCGCAAGACAAAGGACGGCAAAGTGGACGTGCTGCAAACATAAATCCCTCGGAGCCCGACGCTGTCCCACCCGGTAGGCGGTTGCTCTGCGACAGGAGGGCACGAGTGCCAGCGATCGAGCCGGACGCGCCTCCGTCCACAGGCGCGCAAGCCGATTCGGCTCTACACTAGCGAGCGATGCTTTCATTTCTCACTGACGCGCCTGGCTTCGACACTGCCGGTGATTTCCGTGCCGGCCCTTCCCGGCTAAGCCCGACCCAGGCAAGCTTTTCCCGGATCAGATCTAGTTCCGGAGCCCATTCTCGCAGCGCGGGTGCCGCTCCGCGCAAATTTCCCTTCCGGCCTCGCCCCAAGGTCGAAGATACGGAGTTGCCGCCGCTGCCGCCCGGCTGGGTACTGGGGCATTGCGATGGGGGGTCGCGCGGCAATCCCGGGCCTGCCGGTTTCGGTGCCATTGTGGTCGATGCGGCGGGTGAGCCGTTGGTGGAACTGAGCGAGTTCCTCGGCATGCGGACCAATAACTACGCGGAATATTCCGGGCTCTTAGCGGTGCTGGCGTGGGTGCTGGAAAACGGTCACGGGCAGCTGCGGGTGGTTTCCGATTCAGAGCTGATGGTGAAGCAGGTGCAAGGCAAGTACAAGGTAAACTCGCCCGACCTGCGGCCATTGTATGAGGAGGCTCGCCGGCGCATTGCGCAGCTGGACGGCTTTCAAATCCACCATGCGCTGCGTCATAAGAACAAGGATGCCGACCGGCTGGCGAACGAAGCAATGGACCGCGGCATGGGCAAAGCGCGAATGGGCACCGCTGCTGAACCGGCGCCACGGGCGACGCCTTACCCGACGGCCGCGGCCACCCCGCCGATGCCGGCCAGTTTTGGGGGCATGAAGCAGAGTCTCCAGAGCCCCCAAAGCCCCCAAAGCCCCGAAGCACAGCGAACGATGCTGCGCGGCTTTGTGCGGGACGGCGTCGTTCATCCCTTGGGCGGCGCAAGGCTGACTGAGGGAAGTTTTGTAAAGATTTTGCCCGAATAGCCGATAAGGATGGTGTGTTCCGCTGACTGAGATTGGTTTGCCCATGAACTCGCCCTTCCAACGCCGCATGCGCGGCCGACTCTGCTTGTTTCTCCTATGGACGGGCTACTTCGTTTGTCCCGCCGGCGGCTTCGCTCAGGGTGGCGGGGATCCTTTAGCCGTGGTGCATGCCGCGGTGGCAGCGGAATTGAGCGCTTCCAAGCTCGATCACACGCCGTGGCAGTATCGCGATCATGACGTGCAGCCGGAAAAGGATGCCGTGTACCAGGTGATCGAAACCCCCAAGGGCAACCTGCGTCGATTGTTGGAGATGAACGGTCAGCCGCTCAAGGGCGCAGAAGCGCAGGCGGAGTTGCAGCGCGTCCGCGATTTTGTACGCGATGCGGATGCCCAGAACCATAAGAAAAAGGCTGCGGATCAAGACGAAGCGCAGGCGCGCGAGCTTCTGCTCATGCTGCCGGACGCTTTTCTGTGGACGGTCAGTGGACAGAATGCAGCGGAGATTCAACTGCGTTTCCGGCCCAATCCGGCCTTCAATCCTCCGGACATGCAGTCGCGCGTGCTGGGCACCATGGCTGGCGAGATGGTGGTGGCGCGCGATGGAAACCGCATCAAAACCCTGCGCGGCACGCTGACGCAGGATGTCCGGATCGGGTTCGGCATTTTGGGCAAGTTGGAAAAGGGTGGGGTTTTCGACGTGGAACGGCGCGAACTCGCTCCGGGCCGTTGGCAAATTACGGAAACGCATGTGCACATCGGCGGCCACGCCCTGCTGTTCAAAACGATCGGAGAGCAGGAAGACGAGGTGAAAACCGGGTGGAAGCCCGCCACGGCGCCTGATTTGCGCGCTGCAGAGGAGCAGATCACCCGGTAAGGGCAAAGGCGTACCACGAATGTGGGTGCGCCTCGGTTTGCATCCAGCCATAGAATGCAAGGTGCAGCGCGACGTGCAAAGCGAGATGCAGCGCGCAAGCGAGATGCAGCGCGACAGATATGCCTATACTGGAAACGCGCGGCGTATCGCTAAGCCCCGCCAGGAGAAACGTCGATGGCCAACCAACTCGATCAACTCAAGTCGATGACGACGGTGGTCGCCGATACGGGCGACATCAATTCCATCAAACAGTTCAAGCCTACGGATTCAACCACGAATCCTTCGCTTATCCAGGCTGCGGCGGGCATGCCGGAGTACCAGTCCATCGTGGACGATGTGCTGAGCCAGGCGCGGGAAGCGCTTGGGCCGGATGCAGAGGACAAGGAAGTAGCGGCGGCAGCCTTCAAGACGCTGGCCGTGGCGTTTGGGCGAAAGATTCTGGAGATCGTGCCGGGCCGTGTATCGACCGAAGTCGACGCGCGTATGAGCTTTGACCGGGACAAAACGATCGAGCAGGCACACGACATCATTCAGCAGTACGACAAGGCCGGGGTTGGCCGAGATCGTGTGTTGATCAAGATTGCGTCCACCTGGGAAGGCATTCAAGCGGCCAGGCAGCTCGAAGAAGAGGGCATCCACTGCAATCTCACGCTGCTGTTCGGCATTCACCAGGCCGTTGCCTGTGCCGAGGCCAAGGTGACCCTGATCTCCCCGTTTGTGGGTCGCATCCTCGATTGGTACAAAAAGGATACCGGCAAGGAATACAGTGCGGCGGAGGATCCCGGTGTGCAGTCGGTCACGGAGATCTACCATTACTACAAAAAGTTTGGCTATAAGACGCAGGTGATGGGTGCCAGCTTCCGGAATATCGGAGAAATTACTGAACTGGCCGGTTGCGATCTGCTTACCATCTCGCCCAAGCTTTTGGAAGAGCTGCAAAAGGCGGAAGCGCCGCTCGAGCGCAAACTCAGTCCCGCCAACGCCGGTGACAACCCGATCGAAAAGATCTCGATGGACCAGGCGACCTTTGAAAAGATGCACGAAGACAATCGCATGGCGCATGACAAGTTGAAGGAAGGCATCGATGGATTTTCTGAGGCACTGGAAAAGCTGGAAAATCTGCTCGCCAAGCGTGTAGCCGAGTTGGGCAAGCCTGTGAATGCATAAAAGGCTCCCTGCTAAGGTTGAGGTGCTGCTGAGCTTTGCCGCGAAACGCCCCAACCTGCATGGTCCAGTAATACGCGGAAGACCAAAGGATAGCGGGGCATTTGGAACAGTTGGCCTCCAGTCTGGAACCAGGGAGCGTGGTGCCTAGTTCTCCGCAAGCGTCCCCCAGCAACACGGCTCGGCTTCGTCATATCCGTGAACTGGACGGCATACGAGGCATTGCCGTGTTGATGGTGTTTTTTCACCACGCAGCTTTTTCCACGCTGCCATACACGGGTTGGACTGGGGCGGCAGGATGGCTGTTCAGGCTGGCGAGTGGAGCAAACAGCGGCGTCGATCTGTTTTTTGTGCTGTCCGGTTTTTTAATCACGTCGCTCCTGCAGCAGGATCGTCGCAGCGCGCACTTTTATCGCGACTTTTATTGGAAGCGAGCGCTGCGCATTCTTCCGCTCTACGTCATCATGCTGGTGTTTACTCTCGTGACCACCCACAATTGGGTATTCGTCGGGTTTTGCGCGCTGTTTCTTGCCAACTTCGCAAGCGTCTTCCATGTTGCGTCCACGGGACCCTTCTGGACGTTGGCCATCGAGGAGCAGTTTTATCTGATCTGGCCTACGGTGGTTCGCAAACGCGAACCGCAAGCGATTCTGCGCTGGGCTGTCTTCATCGCGACTTTTTCGGTGGCTGCTCGTCTGGTTTTCGCGTGGTTTGACCACCGGAACTATTACTTGACGTTTCTACACTGCGACGGACTGGCGTTCGGAGCCATTCTCGCCTGCTTCTTCGGGCAGAATGCACCTGGAATAGAAGGACGGGGTCGCGCAGCCTGGGCGCTCATCGGGACGCTTCTGCTGGGTTGGGCGGGGTTTTTCGGGGTGTCCCGGCTTTACGCGATTCATGCACCGTGGGCATACGCCCTGTCATTGCAGCAGACAGCGATCGTCCTTCTCACAGGTTCGGTCGTGGGATTAGTAATTCTGTATAGCGGCTCCTGGTGGCTCGGCTGGTTGCGTTCACGGGTGCTGGTATTTTTCGGCCTGATCAGCTACGCCTTCTACATGATACACACGTCCGTCATTGCCGCCTATGACCGCTTTTGGGGGGTGCCCGGAGATGGCGACAGCCGGGCGTTTTTCATCAGGATTGCGGTTGCAGCCACTGGCACCATCACTCTTTCACTCGTCAGCCGTTATCTTGTGGAGCTTCCCGCGATCTCGTTGCGCAAACTGGTGCTGACACATCCTTCGCCCAGGGCGGAAGTCCAGCACCCACCCTTGCCTTTGGCCAGCATGTAGACGAGGGTTCGCTCACTCAGCTGTGCCGGAGGCGGTCCGGAGACGGTCCGGAGGCGGCGCAAAGGCAAATCCAGAGGAGTACGTTGAACGCGCCTGAAAACGAACCTGCGGTGCCGGACTCTGCTGCCGGCAGCCATATCCGTCCGCTGGATGGCATCCGTGGGCTTGCCATTCTGCTTGTGCTGGCCGATCACCTGTTCTGGTCCAATCCCCATCCGGAGGGGGGCCGTCTGCTCCGTCTGGTGGGTGAGTTGCACGCGGCTGGATGGGTCGGCGTCGATCTTTTTTTTGTACTTTCCGGGTTCCTGATTACGGGCATCCTGTATGACACGCTGCAGGACCCGCACTTTTTTCGGAATTTCTATGCTCGAAGAGCGCTGCGGATTTTTCCACTCTATTACGGTGTTCTTGGTTTGCTGCTGGTCGTGGTGCGACTTACCCATGGCTCGTGGTCGCCGGAGGCGTATCAGTTATGGACGTACACGGAAAATCTGCACCTTCGCACCACGGCACCTTTCCTCAGCACGAGTTGGATCAATATCAATCATTTCTGGTCACTTGCTGTTGAGGAGCAATTCTATCTTTGTTGGCCATTTCTTGTTTTTCTTCTGCGTACACGGCAGAAAATTCTGGGAGCGGCTTTAGCGGGTGCCTTATTATCCCTCTTTCTGCGAGTCCTGTTGTTCCATACATCGATCGTGATGCGAAACCCCTATGTGCTCTACAGTTGGACGCCGGCGCGGATGGACGGACTGCTCGGGGGTGCTGCTTTGGCGATGCTGACACGCACGCATTGGCGACCTGCGGTTCTGGCGGCAGCCCGCCCTGTGCTGGTTGTGTGCGTGGCAATTCTAGCGGGTATTTGGTGGAGGAACAGCGGTTTCGATTGGCAGCAGCCGCTCTGGGTGGCCGTGTGGGGAGAGGCTTTGCTGGCCGTCCTTTTTACGGCGCTCATTGCGGCGTGTTTGCGTGGTGGCTCCCGGTTTGCAGGGTTTTTCTCCCAGGGCTGGATATGCTTTTTTGGGCGGTATAGCTATGGCTTGTATCTTTATCACTACACTATCGCTTCACTTATCCCGAAGATGCACGCCATGTTACGGACAAGAGGCTATTCCAAGGCGATCGCTGTAGCTCTTCCTGGAATGTTAGCGTTACTCCTCAGTGTCACCGCAGCATGGCTAAGCTTTCAGTTGTATGAACGCCGGTTTCTCCAACTCAAGCGATACTTCCATGCCAAACGGAGCAAGCCAAACGGCATGGCGGTTCGTTCCTAGTATGTTCGTTCCTAGTATGTTCGTTCCTAGTATGTTCGTTCCTAGTATGTAGATACGCACGATGTGCTTGGAAGCTGCAAAGCATTGCGCCTTGCCCTATGCACGCTTTTCGGTGCGTTTGGGAAAGACCTCTGGGGGTGCAGGCACGTTCTGTCGCCATTCGACCTGAAACGCGCCGGTATAGCCGAACAGCTTGCCCCAGCGGCGGTTGGTGACCACAACCTCGATGCGGAAGCTTTGAGTCGCGTCGTCGTACCATTCGCACACATCGGCGTAGCCGCTCAGGGCCATGGGAAACCGGAAGGCGACTGGGCCTTCATAAAAGCGCTGCTCGCCTGAGCGGAGACGCAGGCCACCATTTTCGGCGACTTCCACCTCGATATCGACGGCGAGGTGCTGGTGTGTGCCGAGGTAGTCGACGATGCGTCCGCGTTCTTCGCTGAAGACCATGTAGGCATCGAAGCGTCGCCGCTTGCCGAGCTGAAAGGTACGGAGCCAGGTTACGGTTTCACGGCCGAACGCATCCTGGTATGCGTAGTTTGAATGGTGAAGGGGATGTCCGCGCCGCGCTCCGGAAACATGATGGCGCGCCAGGTGCCGATCCACAAAAAGGGAAGAGTGAACCAGCGGCCGTGCCAAACGCGCTGCATGGTGCCGCGACCGACGGCACTGATGCCGGAGGCGCTATCGAAGCCGAAGCGGCGCTGGATTTGCGGGTGCAGCTGTTTGAATGCGGTTGTGCCGAGCGCGCGCTCGTAGATGGAGCAAAACTCGCTCATCATGTCGTTTCCCGGCGCTTCTCCGGCTGTGGCTCCCGATGCGTTTTCCGGTGCGGCGCATGACCCGGCGCGTGGCGGAGGCAGCGTCCGGCGAAGGCGGTGTAGCGCCAGGCCCACCAGCCGATCAAGCCAAGGGCGAAGACGCTGAGGTTGAGGGTCACGGGATTGAAGGCGGCCTGTAGGTACAGGGGGGAACGGAGTGCAACGGCGGCGAGGGCGAGCAGCATCGCCCCCGACGTGAGCAGCAGATAGGGCCTCCATCGCCACAGCAACAGGCCGGCCAAGCCGACCAGGACTTCGGCAACGCCGATGAACGGCAGGGCGGCGGCGCCCAGGCCGGACTCATGCAGCATCGCCAACTCATCGGCATTGTGAAAGAGGAGTTTCGGCACCAGGCCATGCCAAAGCCAGACGAAGCTGACGGTCAGCCGCGCCAGGCTGTAGATGAGCGTACACGTCCGTACAACCTCGGGCGGAACGTCGTCTTCGATCCAAAGGCGCAGACGGTCGAAGCTCCACGCGGTAGCCCAGCCCATGAGCGGACGAAACAGGAGGTCCGCAAGACGCCCGAGCCGGCCGAAGCGCACACGGTAGTCGTACCAGGTGAGAAAGCGCAGGATTTGGCCGGCTGCCGCGTCGTCCATCGGCACATACCGCCAATAACCGCTGCCTTCCTCAATGAGCGAAAGTGGGCTTTCGGACCAGAAACGCAGTGATGAAACGCGGACGTCGCCTCCACCTTCTCGGGTGGCAACCGATTCGCCCATGCCGGCAATGCGGAGGCCGAAGCCGATGCGTGTAGCGTACTCGAAGCGCTGCAGGTCTTGCGGATGGAGGCGCGGCAGGTAGGTGATGGTGGAAAAGCGGAGATCCCAGCGCTGGTGCAGGGCCGGCGTTTGTGTCAGCTCCCAAAGGCGCTCCATCCGTTGCGCCGTCCTGTCTGCACGGTTCGGGCCGGTGAGGCGCGTTTCAACATACAGGTCGCGTGCCAGGCGTATGCCGAACTGGTCTTCCATCCCTGGCAGGTTGGTCTGATTTGCGTCGATGACGCGGCCGGCAATGGAAGAGGGTAGGTTTGCTTGCGCAATGATGGTATACCCCACAATGCCGCGTTTCCCATCAGCCTGCCGCTGAATGGCGATGCCAAGGCCGGCGATACGCTCAAATCGTGCTGCGAGCTGCTGGTTGGATCGTCCACTCATCGAGATGCCCATCTCGCGCTGATACTCGCTCGCGCTGCTCCAGGTAATAAAGGGGGAGTCGGAGCGAATGGCACGGTCGAAGATCCAGGCTAAGAGCTTTCGGTCAGCGCCGAACGGTAGCTGCACGCCGGGCAGATTGGCGTTGAACGTGACAGAAAGGTATGTACCATCACCCAATCTGGCCCGTCGCGTAATCTGCCTTTCTTCGGTTTGAGAGTACGGCAGCGTACACATGATCATGGCCTGAGCGAGCTTGATGTAGTCGTCGCCCAAGGTGCCGTCTTTCCTTGCCGCGGCAATGTCGCCCACTCTGCGAGCGAGATTGGCTTTGGCTGCTTGGTTTTCGGCACGCCGGTCGCGAGGAGGCTTCGGGGAAGCTTTCGGGACCGCCTTCGTTCGAGGCATTCTCTACTTCCCTTCTTCCCGCTCCAGTTTTTCTACGATCGCCTCAAGAATCCAGGTATGACGAGGAATGCGAACCCGCCTGGCTTTGAGTACGTGCTCAATGCGGGTGTGGCTCTCCCCCGGAATCGTAAGTAGAACATTCTTCGGTTTGGCTTCCTCTGTTGCAGTCTTCTCAGGCTCGGACGCAACCTGAAGACCACGGTTGATGAAGGCTTCGGTACGGGCAGCGAGATCCGATGTTGAGGCGGTCTGTGTAGGCAATCTTCGTATGGCCATCGAATGAATTCCGTATACCTAGTGTATGGCTGCCATATGTTCAGCAAATGTTGGACGTACGTGGGATGTATCGAAGACGTAGCTATAAAGAGCTTTGATCTCAAGTTCGGCTTTGTAATCGGAGGGCTTGAGTTCGGTGACAGCCAAGCCATTGGCCGCCGCATTCGCAAACGCTTTCCGATGTCCCAGGCTCAGTTCTGAGAACGTCAGCGATTCCATTTCCTCAAGCACTTGTGCGGCCTCCCTGTTGTCAGCCCCATGGGCATCAGCCATGCTGAGGAAGGTAGCAGCGCAGAGGGCCTCATTCACGCTCATGGCTTCCGTGATGATCTGAGCAGCTTGCCCCAGGGTCCAGACATCAAGAGATCGAGGTTTGAAAGGCACCAGCGCAAGATCTGCAACACTCAATGCAGATCGCTGAGAGGCCGTATCTCGCCCGCCTGTGTCGATGATGATGTCCTGATACTTCGTCGCCAGCTTTCGACATTCGCGACCTACCGGAACACCGGTCAGCTTAATGCAGGAGAAGGAAGAACCCGGCCGGGTCTCACTTCGCACCTGAGAGAAGCTGTACGAACTCTCTTGGTCGTCTGCGTCCACCAGCAGCACATCATGGCCATCCAGAGATCGCATAACGGCAAGATTTGTGGCGACGGTAGTCTTGCCCGATCCGCCTTTGACTCCGCCTACGACAATAATCATGGGCCACCCCCGTGGATGTATGCAGGGCATATGCCTTCCATACAGTGCCGATACGAACAACATAACCTATGAGGTCCATATAAGGAGCATATATAGAATATAGGGAGTAAACAGATGGAACAACTGGCTCAGGAGAAGGGAATCAGCAAGCGGGCATAAACGTTTGTGAAAAGGCGTAAACCACAATGTCCTGATACTGAGACCGTAGCCGAGTCCTGATACTGAGACCGTAGCCGAGTTCTGGCCAGCTGGCGCGTGTAGAGTGTCGCCCTTGACTTCACCATTGAATCCGTTGCTCGCTCAATCGCCCAGCTAGGTCAGATAATCTCCCACAGAGGGGAACGGAATGCCCGAAGTCGCAAAGCGCTTGGAACCACGAAAAGAAACGCTAAGAGAACTCTTCCTGCGCTCTGGAAATCTCTGTGCGTTCCCTGGCTGTGATGCGCTGATGCTCAACGGAAAGGGTGACTTTGTCGGACAACTCTGCCACATCGAAGCCGCAGAGGAGGGTGGAGAGCGCTTTCGGGCGAGCATGAATAATGAAGAACGCCGTGCAGCCTCGAATTTGATGTTGATGTGCTATCCGCACCACACGGAAACGAACGACGTGGAAGAGTACCCGACGCCACGCCTGAAACAGATCAAGGCAGATCACGAACAGCGCTTTTCGCATCCGGACCGTGCGATCCTCAGTACGCTGAAGGATTACACCAGACTCGAACAAGCCAGCTATCCTCAAAATATGAGGAGAATCAATCGGGTACTTGGGTGGGGAAATACGGAGGAGCAGCTTCAGGGCACTATCGCCGACCTCAAGGAGTATCTAGTCACGTTCGGCAAGGTGCCAATTGAAATCCGCAACTTCATGGGAAAAGTCGCAGAACGGACGTTGCGAATGGAAGGTCTGGAAGTTGTTCATCGCGGCCGCCGATTTGCATGTCCTTCGATACGATTCAATGATCTTGAGAAGGCGTTTCAGATGCCGAGTCAGACGCTGATCGATTTGGAACGCCAGCTCTCATCCTACGGACTGGGGTTTATGTCGGAGATCCCAGATGACTATGACAATCAACATCGAGGGCTAAAGCTGGCTGCCACTTCTCACGACTGGTGCATCTGGGAGGACTTGGCTAAGTTTTGCGAGCAAGCGAGCGAATCGATTGATGCATTTGCCGTCGACATGGAGTTTGCGCGACTCGACGAAGACTGAACTTTCGACAACTCGGCTCTCAGGTGGTCAATCCCAAATCTCAAGACTCGGTACTGTGAAGTCGGCTTAGCGAAAGTTAACGGTCTCAGTAAGCAATCCGCTCCACTTCATCGAGTGCGACCTCATCACTGCGCCGGTCATAAAGGCCCGTAGTGCGGGCGGACTCATGACCGGCCATGTGCTGGGCGATCTCCAGCTTGCCGCCGTTCTGGAGGTAGGTGGTGATACCGGTGGCTCGGAAACTGTGCGCGCTGATCCTAGTGCGCAGCCCAGCGGCTTTGGCCCGTTTCTGAATCATCAGGTGCACATTGGCTTGGGGCAGGGGAATGCGGCCGGTCAGCCGGCCGTGACGCAGGGTAGGGAAGAGCGGCGCGTCGGGTTCGCTGGCGAGTCCGGACGCGGCGATCCACTCCTCCAGATACTGGTCGAGGTTGTGATGGCAGGGCAGCTCGGTTACCTTGCCGCCCTTCTCGTGAAGCCGGACCCAACCCCGGCGCTTCTGAACGTAGTAGTCCCCGACGCGCATGCCGGTCGCCGCTCCGACGCGGGCGAAGGTGTAGCCCATAAGCGCGATGAGGGCGCGATCGCGGAGTCCGAGCAGGGAAGTGGTGTCGATGGCGGCCAGGAGCTCGTGCATCTCCTCGGCCGAGAGCACGGAGGTCTTTCCTTTGCGGACGCTGTGCTTCGGTCCCCGAACAGCATGGGCGGGATTGGTGTCTATGATGTGGCCGGTGACCAGCCAATCAAACAGCATGCGGATCGCGGCCAGGTGCTGCTTCACGGTAGGTTTGGCATGCGTGCGGCCGAGCTGCTCGACGTAGGCTGCGACGTGCATGGGCGTCACCCGAGCCAGGTTCCCCAAACCTCGTTCCGCGCACCAGGCCGCGAAGGTCTCGACAGCTTTGAAATAGGCGCGGCGAGTGTGCGGGTTGCGGATGTTGACGGTGAAGAATTCCCAAAAGCGCTGGTCAGCTTTGGGTGTGGTCTGGAACAGCGCGACCCGTGCATCGCCGTTCGCAATAAGGGACGTGCTCATGATGCTTCGTCCGTAAGGGCCTGGGTCGTAGCCGGATCGAAGGCGATATAGTGTGGCGTCCAGCAATCCGTCCGCTTGGTCGCCACATAGGTGCCGCAAATCTCACACTGCAGGTTGGGACCATCGCAGCCGTCCAGACCGCAACAGCCATTGAGGCGGCGAGAGTCGGAGGTCAACTGCATCTGCTCGGTGTCTGCGACGTTAGCCAAGAAGTGGCCTGCTTCGTGCTGAAAGGAGGAACCATCTTCCTTCATCAGCTGCCGAGGAGGGAGAAGATCTTCTCCCATGGTTTCGTTCTGAACGGCAAGGGGCACCAGCTGCAGGTTGGCGGTGAGGCGGGTGGAACACCGCCGGCAGACCAGGTGCATAAGCGCCTCCTTGAACATATGATAACGTCCTTTATCAGATGTATGTGCAGATGAACTCCACAAACCTGCCGAGGACCGAGATTGCGCTGTCGTCATCCAAAAAAACTTCTTGACGGCGTTGGCCGCCGCGAGCACACTTGACAGTTAACATCCTATCGAGGCTTTATGACTGTCTTATGCAGAAGACTTTGTGTGGCGTTCACAGTTCTGAGTTTGTATAAGTTTGCCTCATTAACAGCTTCCGCCCAAATGCAAATTTCACCAACCCTGCAACAACTTGGGGCAGCATACAGTTCAATCCCTCCCTTACTGATCCAGGCAAATGCGGTTATTGGACACGGGGCAGCTGCAAAGACCGCAGCCGCCACTATTACCGTAAGTGCAGGGGGAAACGTGTTATTACATCTCGACACTGGAAATGGAGTTCTCGATGAAAACTACACTGTAGTCAATGGGGTGGGGTCGTGCACTATAACATCCACGATCCCTAATAGCGGAGTGACTCCTCCTGGGCTTTGCGGCACAATCGGCCCGTGGTTTTTTCCATACGTCGCTATGTCTGCCATTGATGCCTCTCGGTTCCAGGTCTCTGACGTGGGGCCTACACAAGGTAGCCTATCTTTTTCCGTAATTCGTCCTGTCACAGCTTTCTCTAAAGCCGCGCTTCATAATGGAGCTTCTGTGTTGTTCTTTGGGCTCGACGACCTGCTTAAACAATATGTGTACAGCTCTCTCGCCTCCTCGCGGGCAGGGTTCTACAATCAGTGCTCAGTATCGTATAGCGATTATCGCGACTACTCCGGGATCGTCTTGCCGTTCAGATTGCAGCAGTACATTGAGGGCAATCTGCTGATCGATCTCACAGTGGCCAATATCGTGACGGAGGCTCAATAATGCCATTTCGTCGCTTGCTCCTTTTTGTTGCTGCTGCCTGGTGTATATCTTGTTCTGCACAATCTTTTCTCCAACACGAAACATTCAACCAGTCAGGAGTTGACATCATCGATCTTGACACTCTTGCAGTGGAATTATCATTTCCAGTAATCGATAAAGCAGGCAGAGGAGTTTCGACTTCTTTTGCGGCAAGCTACGAGGGCAACTTTTGGTACAACGTTGGCACCCTTTGGACGAACGCTTCCTATTATGGGTGGAGTACAGATATATTTACGGTTCCTGGCTCATCTTCCGGCGAGAGCCAAATTAGCCAAAGCAAATGCAAATACGCCACGAGTCAACAACCCGCCGAGTACATCACAACCTACGGGAAAAGAGCATGGACCGACGCTTTTGGAGTTGTTCATAAGTTTCCCGGTACTCGCACTGAAAACGACTGCACAGGGGTGTACTCATCTTATGACGCATGGTCTTACTCCGGAGATGGCTATTCCATCGATAGCATGTCCAACGTGTACGACCCGCACGGCATACGTGTTAATACTACGGACACGAGTGACACAAACGGCAATCTTGTAACGAATTCTACGGCCTCAAGTTGCTCCACACTCTTGGGTCGCGGTTCGTGTTTCGTAGACACTACCGGAAACCCTGTTCTTGCGAGCGACGGCGATTATGCAAACCCAAACGCTCCGATTCATTATTACTACCTCGACAATTCTGGAACAAAGCAAACGGTTACGGTAACGTATTCGACCTTCACGATACAAACGAACTTTGGAGTTTCGGGGGTAAGCGAGTTCGGCCCCCAACAGCACACATTACCCACTAGCATCGCCTACCCAGACGGAACCTACCGCATTACTTACGAGCCGACCCCCGGTTATCCTTCCTCTACCACTGCAAGAGTTGCTTCGCTTACATTACCTACCGGTGCGGTAATTCGCTACACCTACCCGGGGGCGAATGGATCTAGCGTGGGTGACGGAACTCTTAATGCGGTAAATCGTTCCGATAGCAACGGCACAATCATATTTACGCGGACGGAACCGACCAGCACATCGGCAAGAACAAACATTTCGTATCCTTCTGGCCGGACCGAGAGCTACTCCTTCGCGCGGGTTCCTCTGGTCAATCAGGCATATATGACTACGGGGATCTCCTCGCAAGGGCAGACATCAACAATCTGTTATAGCGGGAGCAATCAATTTGTAAATCCCTACACCTGTGCTACGGATAACCTGTACTTGCCAGTTACATCGCGGCAAATTACGAACACATTGGACAACGGTCTCAGTAGAAGTACTACCGAAACGTTCAATTCAAACGAGCTACTTACGGAGCGCGATGAAACGGACTTTGCCGCCTCTAGTCCAGCAGTGATCAGGAAGACTCTGATCAGCTACAATACATCTTTCGTCAACAACTTTGATCGCGTTCAGCAGGTAACAGCCGAGGACGCTGGCAATAATGTAATTTCGCAGACCTCGTATTCTTACGATCAAAATACACCAATTCAGACCTCAGGGCTTCCAAATCACACCGTGCCTTCGGTCGCTCCCGGCAATGTAACCAGCGTGTCCGTTTACAACAGCGGCGGAAGCGCTCTGGTCACCAATTACACCTTAGACGATGCCGGCCAAGTGCGTTCCGTATCTGGTCCAGGTCCCGGGCAAACGTCCTTTCAATATGATCCGACGGAAAGCTACACCACCCAGACCACAATGCCTCAAACGGGCTCCGTGACTCTGTCCACTCAAGCAGCCCACAATGCTTACACAGGCCAGCTCGCTTCTGAAACGGACGCAAACGGGCACAAAACGCTCTACAGCTACGATTCGTCATTACGCCTTACCTCGACGACAAACGACAGCGCGACAGGCGGAGATGGTGCGGTCGAAACACACACCTACAATGCTTCTAATGTGCAGGTCGGAACGACGCACACTATCGGCAACGGTTCTTCTATCGACAAGGAGGCTTTTACTGATGGGTATGGTCGTCAAATCAGGACGGCGCAGGCTACGGGCTCCGGATCGTGGATCTTCTCGGATACCTGTTACGACGGTGACGGCAGGGTAAGCTTCCGTTCGCTGCCATATGCCTCCACATCACCAGCAGCCGCGAATGTCTGTTCTGGTGCCGGAGACACCTACGCATACGATTCCAACGGCCGTGTACAAACCATTACGCATTCAGACAGTAGCCGGACGACCTACACCTATTTGGGCCGCGCTGTAAAGGTCATGGACGAGGGTGCAAGCGGTGTCTACAATATGACAGTGCTACAGCGGGATGGCCTTGGCCGGCTCGGGCTCGTCTGTGAGTATTCTGCCGGTAGTGGCTTGGTCGGCTCGCCCGCCGCGGTTGGCTGCGGTTCTGATATCAACGCCAGCGGCCCGGATGCAAGCGCAACCGGCTATGTCACTCAATACAGCTATAACCTGAGCAGCCGGACGATGTCAGCCGCTCAGTCGGGGGCCACGCGGACATGGCAATACGATTCGCTGGGCCGCTTAATCTTAGATCAGGTGCCTGAACGCGCTGGAGCAACTACTTTCAGCTATACGTACAAGCCGACCGGACTCCAGGTTGTCCGTTCTAAACTGGCACCCAATCAGTCGTGGGGAACGACTTCGCCCACCAGTGTTACTACAACATCGCAGACAGATGCCCTTGGGCGTCCGCTGAGCATCGGTTACAGCGATGGTGTGACGCCTGGTATCAACTACACCTATGACACCGGTTTAGCTAGCCCGCAAAGCCACAACATGCTGGGCCAACTCGCATCCGCTACAGCAGGTCCACGAGTCCAGCAGTTTAGCTATACCTCAAACGGGCAGATGGAATGGGAACGTAGCTGCCTCTCGTCGACCTGTGCGAACAGTACACCCACTTTTGTACTGCAGAACTTTTCCTACAATCAGCTTCAGGGTGTCACGGCGGCTGGTGACGGCGCCGGCAATTCCATAGGCTATCAATATGATTCGTATGGTCGCTTGAGTTCGGTCAGCGAGGCCATACAGAGCGTCGGCTTCCCAGCCAGCCTGCTGAATGGCTTCAATTACGGCCCATTTGGCGTGACCTCTGTCAGTTTCGGCAATGGCCTGAGCGGTTCCTATGGCTTTGATACACGCGGACGGCCCAACAGCTTTTACGCGAAAACCAGCTCCCAAGCGAACGTGTATGGTTTTACTCTCACCTGGGGAGCAAATGGCTCGCTCATCCACTCGATCGACACCCAGAACGACACGTGGACTTATACCTACGATGAATTCAATCGGCTGAAGACTGCAGCAACTAATTCAAACTCTCAGGGCTATTCCTACCAGTACGACGTCTGGGGCAATCGCTGGAACCAAAACCTTACGGCTGGTACTGGGTATACCGTAAACAACAGCTTCGATCCGGCCCACACCAATCATGTGGCTGGGTGGACCTACGATGTAGCCGGCAACGTCCTCTGGGATGGTGCGCACAGCTACACCTATGATCCTGAAGGCCGCATCCTGACTGTGGATGGAACGACACAGTACCTCTACGGCCCTGACGGCAGCAGGGCGCAAGTAATCAAGTCTTCAGGTTCCAGAGACTACGTCTATACTCCGTCGGGGCAGCTTTCCAGCATCTGGAACGGTGGCGCTCTGGTCAAGGCAAACGTATACGCCGGCGGCGCCAAACTAGGTTCTTATACAGGGTCCGGCATCTCGTTCGAATATGCAGACTGGACGGGCTCAACGCGGGTGGTCACCAATAGCGCGGGCAATCCGACGGCAACATACAATTCGGTTCCCTTCGGACTCCTGTCACCAAGTTCGACCGGGAGCGATCAGGCCGAAATCTCTGGATTGGACTGGGATATTGAATCGCAATCCGGACATGCCTGGGCAAGGCAATACAACCCAAAGAGCGCGGTCTGGCTCTCGCCTGATCCATACAATGGTTCTTACGACTTCACCAATCCGCAAAGCTTGAATCGATATGCGTACGTTGGAAACAATCCGATGTCATTTAGTGACCCACTCGGCTTGGCACGCTATAACGATGCTGCTGGCGGTCCAGATGATCCCTTCGCTGCTTTCAGCGACTTTTACGGAAACCTGAATAGCCAGACTATAGGTTGCCGACCAGGTGATGGTGACGCTTGTCGTGGTATCCGCGTTGCTTGGGATTGGTTGAGATCACATTTTGGCGGTAGTAGCGATTCAGGCGACCCGTCAGGCAACGAAAGTGGAGGCGGTTTTGGCTTTGGAAGCCGTTCCACTGCCCTGATTTTCCAGACTTCCAGTCACATTCTGACGCCGGCTGAGGTAACCCAGAGACATACGAATGCAGCGAACAACAGCTTTACTTTCACTCTAAATTCTCAATCTATGAGTAGCCTTGTTGGGCCTAGTGGCGTCCCATACGCCGCCTTTTCGGGAGAGGGCTCATCTCGCAACGATCCATCTAAAACCGGCGATGCCGGTTCAGGACCTTTGCCTAAAGGGCTATACTACATCGTAGACAGACCTTCAGGAGGTCGTGCGACAGAAATACGCGATCTTCTCCACGGTACGAATCGAGAGACTTGGTTTGGCCTATTTAGAGCGGATGGACAGGTAGACGATCAAACAACTGTCCATGGTACTGTTCGTGGTAACTTCCGACTACATCCTATAGGTCCTCTGGGTATTAGTGAGGGGTGCGTAACACTCAATTCGCTCTCATCTTTTATAGCTATATCATTCCAACTAATGAGCGCTGAGCCGGCGACTATACCGGGCACAAACATCCGATACTATGGGACGGTAACTGTTAAATGATACTTAAAAATAAGGGGGTGTGGCTTTCGCTAGTTCTTGGAGTGGCTGCGGGTTACGTGTACTACGTTCTCTCTTGGGTGTACCACTTGCCCTACATAGGCTTGGGCTGGCTGGCTCCCCTCGTCCGAGCTGACGGCGAGAAGGCATATGACGCAATGCTTTACGAGAGTTTGGTAGATTTCGCCATTATGGCACTAGTGTTGTACCTTATTACAATCATGTGCATAAAATACTTGCGTGCGCGACTAACTCGATTACCCTTGCAATGATGTTGTCTTTTCCGTATGCAGCAGTGTAGGCAAAGTTACATACTGATCGCAAACCCAATCTCCCCCTCGAAGTTAGGAGTCATCTCGTGCTGCAGCGATGTGATTGCCGACTCCTATACCAGCTTCGCCTGTCATCATTACGAACAATCTGAAAGACTTTCCGAGCCGAGTGCTTCAGGAGCACGATCTCCGTGCCCAAGCACCCGATGATTTTGTGATGACCCTGCTTACGGCAGACCCGGATTCCGTCCGGGACGCTGCGGAGGCTCATAGGGTGAGCCTGAAGAATCCGCCGAAGACCGTTGACGAGTACCTGTCCACGCTTGCTTCACAAGGGCTGGTCAACGCGGTTTCAGCTTTGAAGCCTCTACTGTAGAAAGCGGGTGCCCGAAGATCTTCAAGTGGGAACGGGGAGAACGCCCTCAGGGAGCCTCGCTCATGCTGCTCTTATTTGATAGTGAAAAGGGAGTGGAAGTTGTAGCCTAGTGACCTCAAGTTCTTGGAGAGCAGATGATGAAAGGCAACACTAGCGAGCAAAGAACACCCCATCTGACCCAGGAAAGCGTACTCGATGATCTCGGCTTCAGCGCCTCCGAAACCTTGGAGATCAAGGTCAAGGCTGAGCTATATCGCGATCTTCTGCAATACATCAAGGATCGGGGCTTCTCACAGCAGGATCTGGGGACCGCGCTCGGCATCCATCAACCGGATGTCAGCAACCTGCTGAATGGTAAGGTCTCCAAGTTCAGCGTCGGCAAGCTGCTCAAGTTTGCTGGCAAGCTCAACCTCGGGGCTCAGGTGAAATTCACTAAGCCCAGAGCAGGGAAGCTGCCGAGCGTTTCTGCGTCGCGAAGGACGCAGAAGCAAGAAGCGGCTGCTGCATAAGGGCTTCCATGAAGCGAAATGCACAAGGGGCGCTCTACTGCCGATGCGGGCGAGAGAAGATCCGCGCCAACGGTCACTGTGCGACTTGCTACACCCTCCGGCAGCACGACTCTCGCTATTTCGGAGGCCTTCGGGAGCGCGTCTTGGAGAGAGACGGCTATTGCTGCCGGGTTTGTGGAGCTTCCGGCCGCAGCAAGCATTCCATTGCGGTCCACCATCGTGTGCCGGGCAAGTCACTGTTGCAAACGATGATCGCGTTATGCCTCGGTTGCCACGCTAAGGTGCACCGGACCAAAGCCGTGCTCTCAGAGATGCCGCCGCTACTTCTGGAACTGTGGCGTGAGCAGCATCCCTATGGCCATGAGCAAACAATACTGGACTTCCGGACCCAGCAACCGCCGGCAGTTCTGGTTTCACTGTTTAATGACTGAGTAAAAGCTACCTACTCCGTGGAGATTAGAGCCTTGGGTCGATGGGCTCGCTTTCGAGAGCCAATACCCCAAAAACGCATTCGTGTGTGAGCCGTAAAGGTTCCTTGCGAACGAACCGCTCCAGAGCCTCGATGCCGAGCGCGAACTCACGGCTAGCGAGGGAACGTTTCCCACCCACGTTTCTTGCACGGAGCCGCTCTAGGTTCTCGGGCAAGAGGTATTCGGGACCGTAGATGATGCGGAGGTACTCTGGGCCGCGACACTTGATGGCTGGCTGAGTGACTCCACGCCGCCCGTCCATTATGAAGTTCAGCGGCTTCACCACCATGCCCTCGCGCCCCTGGGAGGTCATTTCTGTCCACCACTGAGCAGCTGCCGCACAACTCTCTTGATCCTGTATCTTGACCAGGCGATATGGCGTAGCAAGCAGGATCCCCTCATCGGCGGCGCAGAGCTTTGTCAGCATCTCCATGTGCCACGTGTGGGGTTTGTCACTGTGCACCGCACCTTCGCTGGCCAGCAAATGAAACGGAGCGAGCTTTAGGTCTGCAAGCGAGGTTACCGTCCAGCAATACTGGCGATACTCGCGAACGTATCGTTCCACCGAGCTAAGGCGTTCGCCTGTGCGCGCGGCAAGTTCATCCAGGCCTCCGATCCGCAGCATCGCTTTTGCAAGAACATCCCCTTCGGCCTGCAGTGCGTGCACGCCAGCATTGCCGACAGGAGCGTACTGATCCCGAAGCAGATCCTGCGCTTTCGCCGACCACGGCATCAGCTCACAATCGAGACACATCCAGTCTGTTCCGAGCGCTTCCCACAGACCAGCCCGGGCAGCTGCCTGCTGGAGGCGAGTCAGGAACTGCTGCTGAAGATCTTCGTCCGAGAAGAACTGGCGGCCGGTTCTCGTATAGACCACTCCAAGGGAGGGTTTTACGACGCCAAAGCGCGACTGGGACACGCTCTCGTCTTTACAGAGCACGACGACGGCACGGGAACCCATATGCTTCTGTTCACAGATGACGGTTGGGATGCCCTCGCTGCGGTAGAACGCAAAGGCCTCGTCTGGATGCTCCAGCAGATCCTTATGTTTGCTTGTCTCGGATGGAGACATGGTCGGTGGCAAATAGATCAACCATTTCGGATCAATCGCAAACCGGCTCATCACTTCAAGCGCGGCGATGGCATTCTCTTCACGGATGGTGATCTTTGGCTTTAGGCGAGTGTCAATCAATCGCTTGCCGGTCACATCTGCCAGGTCGAGGATGTCATCTTGCTCCTGCTGGAGTGAACGGACCGCTTCGGGCTTGGACGGTAGGAACGGCCGCGCGGGCTCGTAATAGGTTCGGTGTCCGGCGACGGAGATGGTCTCGCGCTCCGGATAGCGAAGTGCCGTGAGGTGGCCACCGAAGACACAGCCGGTGTCGATGTTGACCGTATTGTTGAGAAATAGCGCTTCCGGAATGGGCGTATGCCCATAGACGACCAGTGCCTTGCCCCGGTAATCGGCAGCCCAGTTGTAGCGGACAGGCAGGCCAAACTCGTCCGTTTCGCCTGTCGTCTCGCCAAAGAGGGCGAACTCCCGTACCGCCCCCGAGCCACGGCCGTGCATGGACTCTTTCAGGCCAGCATGGGCAACGACCAGCTTGCCGTCGTCGAAAACATAGTGGCTGACCAACCCGTCAAGAAAAGTAGCACCAGCTGTGCGGAACTCAGCCGGCTCTTTCTCCAGCTCTTCCATTGTCTCGGCCAAACCATGGGTTCGCTTCACATCCTTACCTCGGAGCGCACGGACCAGCTTCATATCGTGATTACCGGGAACACAGAAAGCCTGTCCTGAACTAACCATGCTGGACACAAGTCGCAGTACCTTTACGACACCCGGCCCACGATCGACCAGATCGCCTACAAACACCAGCTTGCGGCCTTCCGGCACAGAGACGGTGTACTCCTCACCCTGGGGCTCCACTGAGTACCCGAGCTTGGCCATGAGCTCGACAAGCTCATCGAAGCAGCCATGCACATCGCCGATGATGTCGAATGGACCGTGCTCTGCCTTGCGATTGTTCCAAAGCGGCTGCCGCTCGATGGTTGCAGCTTCCACCTCCTCTGGCGAGGAGAACTTAAAGACGTACCGAATGCCCTCACGTTCCAGACCCCGCAGCGAGCGCCGAAGCTGCTGAGACTGATTCGAGATGACGTGACGGCCAAACTGGCGGTCAGGCCGAAGCGCATTGCGGTCCTGGCAGAGCCGATCCGGTAAGTCGAAGACGATTGCTATCGCGAAGAGGTGATACTCCTTCGCTAACGCAATCAAAGATTTGCGAGCTTCAGGCTGAACATTGGTCGCGTCAACGACAGTTAGCCGGCCACGCGCGAGGCGCTTGCGCACGATAGCGTGCAGCAGATCGAAGGCATCGCCGGTTGCAGACTGGTCGTTCTCATCGTCAGAAACGAGTGCACGGCAGAAGTCAGAGGACACAACTTCCGTCGAGAGGAAGTGCTTGCGGCCAAAGGTGGATTTGCCGGAGCCGGAGGGTCCGACCAGGAGAATAAGCGAGAGCTCGGGAACGCTGATCTTCACGCTGTGACCTCCTGCTTGGAAAAGATGACCATCTGGGTTGGTGCACCGTGTTCTGGATCTTGCGGCCCGACTGGTTCGAAGCGGAGAGCGTAACCGAAACGGTCACCTACCTCCATGGCCCAGCGCTCGAACTCGGCTCGCGTCCACTCAAAGCGGTGGTCTCCATGCCGAAACTCGCCGGAAGGGAGAGAGCCAAAGACGGCGTTGTATTCGGCGTTAGGTGTCGTGAGCACCACGTGCTGAGGCCGG
Source organism: uncultured Acidobacteriaceae bacterium (assembly GCA_964246645.1). Lineage (GTDB taxonomy): Bacteria > Acidobacteriota > Terriglobia > Terriglobales > Acidobacteriaceae > Granulicella. The sequence continues at coordinate 19,621 of CAXTRN010000003.1, read as the reverse complement.
GCGAAATCGAAGAGATTGCGCTCAAACGTAGCAAGCCGTGGGGCATCCAGGTGCTCAATCACTTCGACCACCGCAGCGGCGTCGTACCCTCTCAGCCGTTGGTCGCGGTACGTTAGCGAGCCCTGAATCAGCTCGATCCGACTGCGTTGCCGCTCTGGAAGCTCGTCCAGCTTCAGGCGCTCCCTTGCGGTTTCCAGAGTGCGCCACGAAATGTCCATGCCAAGAATGGCCTCGAACTGCTTTTCGGCCAACAAGAGGCGAAGCAGCTTCCCTTCACCACAGCCAAGGTCCAAAATCCGCTTGACCCCAGCCTCTTTCAGCTTCCCGAGGACCATCTGCAGGCGCTCTTCATGCAAGCTGGGCTGACGCTCAACGGAGGACTGCTCTTCCCCCTCTGGCTCATCCACTAGCAGACGGTCCAGCGCTTCGCTTGTCAGGCTTCGCTGCCGCTTTAAGTAGCGCGATACGATCAGGTCCTTTTCCGGATGGGAGCCAAGCCAGCCCTCTCCGCGCCGAAGGAGCTTTTCGATCTCGTCCGCAGCTACCCAATAGTGCTTCTCGTTGTCGAGCACCGGAATGAGGACGTATAGGTGCGTCAACAGGTCCTGCAGCCGCGTATTTCCGCTGATCGTCAGCGCGACGTAGGGCGAGGCGCCCCACTCGGGAAAGCTATCGTCCAGGCTGGAGCTCTTTACCTCAACGGCATACCCGAGCGGCTCGAACAGTCGCCTCACCAGATCCTCTCCGCCACGAGCAGCAATGACGGGCAGATGAGTGGTTAGTGGAATTGCTGTGTCGGCAAGCTCAGGCCGTTCCTTGCTACGGCCGCTCATCGCCGTCGTGAACAGTCGCCCCATCGCCACGCTCAGAAATGAATTCGCGGCATAAGGCCGGTCGTTCACGTACTGCTCCAACTGGCCACCCTCACCAGCAGGTCCGCGCCCACGGACCAGGGCCACGGGATCGATCTCAACGAGGAGCGCCACCGTACACAGGGCATCGCTCGCCTCGGGGTAGAAGACGTGAGCCTTGCCAAAGGACAATTCCTCTGTCTGTAAACGGGCAGGATTCTTGTGCAGTAAGAATCCCAGATCCGTGGCCGGTTGGTGCGTTGTCGAAACGGTGAGGAGCATGCCTCCCTAGTCTAAGGGGCAGTCCGTTCTGGCATGGGAAAGGACATTATCATGCGCGAAATACCGACTTCGCACGTCACCCTTGGGAGATGCCTAGTCTCTGCTTTGCTTCATTCACAAGCTGCTGCGCTGTGTAATTCATTTGGGACTCGTATCTGGTTCTCACGCGCCTAAACATCCAATCAAACACGGAAGAGTTGCACCTGCGATTGTCGTAGATCTCATCCTGGAGAGTACGGCTCCTATATGCTAGCTCTGCGCAGTCTCCTTCTGCACACGAATCCGACCAGATTCGATCTGCATGAGCCTTCAGCTTGTCGAGACGAGATGCCGCTTCCGTCTGTTCTGAGAACTGCCGCTTTGCAACTAGCAGAGCTGGAGCGAGCGGGAACACCACGGCCAGAATCAGCTTTTCGAGCGTAAGCCCTCTTAGGAGACCTAAACCAAGGATAGCTAGTCCGACAATAAGCAGGCAGCCGAGCAGTAGACGTGCATAACCACGCCGCTGCTCGGCATCCCACCAGCAATTTGCTCTCTGACAGATGACTCGGGCGATGTCGAGAGGCACCTCACTGACAGGAGCCGGATACCAATCTTCAAGTGGAGGAAAGCGGTTCTGAACCTTCCTGTACTTGTCCGAGTTTACTTTCACAAGCGCGGGATCTGGCTTCTCGCCAACTTTGATCACGTTCCACTCAAGCTTTAAGACATCACAATCGAATGTTTCTTGAATTTTGGCTGCTCGTTCCCGCAAGCGCTTTTGCCACGGGGTCAGCACGGTTGCATCCAGCATGGAGACCAATACGCCCCACGCGCCAGCAGCTACTTTCCAGTCCGGTGAGAAAACAACAGCTCCTGCCCACATGACTGCCACTGGGCCGGCCAGTATCAATTGTGTTCCGTACAAGCGCTTAGCTACGGAGTAGAGATAGCGTTGTGCGCCCAATCGCTGCAGCTGGCGGGGTTCGTTTTCTATGTTTACGATGTCGTTCATTGTTAGTCCTCACTCAATAACGACATAGAAGGGCACGCTCTGTGCAACTAGCGCCTTATCGCGCTTTCTTACAACGAACGCTTCGACCGTGTGGACTCCTCTGTACTGAAGCGTCTCCCATCGCGCCGACACTTCGTTAGACTGTTCGAATCCCCCGCGAAGACAATGGGCTCGGCTGGCTTCTTCATCGGTGTTGGTTACACGCCAGTGCACTTCAAATTCATTACCGAACGGTGTCCCTACACCAGTACACGCTACAAACCGAATCCAGCTGCCTTTAGCGAGGGGTCCGCTCCCTGAACGTAATTGCTGGGTAACGATCCCGTTCCGAACACTGTGCAGTGTTCCTGTACGCTAACGGTAAGGGAGCCACCGGAAGCAAACCGCCAGCGTGGCCGCTGCTTGTGAGGAAGCCTGTCAAAGTCCCGAGGAAGAGCACGTACACCATGCCGTGAAAACAGCGTTACTAGATCGGCTTTCGTCGCATAGACGTTTGAACTAGCAGCCTCTACAAGCCCCTGCGCTGCGTCCGAAACTCTGGCCGCCTTTTCTATAGCTACGCTCTTGGCAAAATCCTCGCCGAATACCCGCCGCCATTTCCCGATGCTTTCATCAGAATCCGTCTCGGTGTAGGCATCGTCTATCCACGTACGATAGGTGTGGATCTTGTCGCGAAAATTAGCATATTGCGAATCATCCCACAAGTCGCTGAGCACTTCGGACGTCAACTTCGGATTGGTAACCGCAGGTTTTGACGGGCAGGACTGCAGCCACTCATCCAACCGGTCGACAACTGTCTTGAGTGCTGTAGGGACGTCAGCGAACTGCGTTGTGTCTAAGCTATCCGCCCAGTTGATTCGCTCCCCAATAATAGTGGTGAGGAGAACGGACGGACAGGTGAACGTCGTTTTGATGTCCCTGAGGAACTTCAGAAGGCGGGTGACCTTACGTAAGGCATCCCCGCCCGTCCACGTGTTCCGCTCTATCAGCCACGCAGTGTAAGCTTCTGGCTCTGATCTTTCGAACTGGTCACAATCAAAGTTGCACACTTCGAAGCGGGCGAAGCTGCTTCGGTTAACCACGCAAGGCGCAACATCGATCTTCCGCTCGCCCGCGTACTCGATTGTGATGCAGTGGGAGAAGCGGCGAACTTTGTCCTTATAGGTAGCATGTCCGGAGAACATTGTGCGCAGGCTCGTTAAGTATTCCTTTGCCGTCCAGCCTTCCACTTCTTTGACAAAGACCAGCAGGTCTGCATCGAAGGCTTTGTTCTCGACGGGCTTAATGATCGTTTTGTGAGCCCATGACCCCTGGGGTGCAAAGGAGAGGATTTCAGGCTTCCAATCTGAAGCCTCTATTGCATCCTTAACAGCCTCAATGCTGCTTTCCAAAAGCCCTACACGCGTGGGGTTGAGATTCACCACGTCGTTCATGAAGGTGTTGAAATGCCCGACAAGTCTCATCCCGGATCTCCCATGTGACTGGTCAGGATTTTCCTGTCAGCCCGACAGCGATAATAAATGCCGATCTGCCGATCCGCATATTGACGTACGTGTCATTGTAGGGATTTGACTCCGTGCCCGCTAGTCAAAAACTTTGCTGCGATCTTTATGGTTGGCTTCCTGCCTCTACGGAACACCGTTACACCTTCGACGCCTTCCTCTTCCAAAGAGAAATCTGCGTCTACGTAGAGATCCCCTTCAACCTTAGCGAGATGCTCTGAGCCTCTTTTAGCAACGTCTCAGCATCGGCTGCGGTGTTGGCCCCAACTTCGATGTCACCGACCTTGACCCTCACTTTCCGGCCATACCGCCCAGCAAACCAGCTTGTTAAGGCGGCTCCGATCACAGGGATTGCAGATTGAAGAGACGTATAAAAGATACCCAAATGGGGTGCAATCTCGTGTCCTGCAGCCTCTATGAGCAGAACTTGCGAAGATACACTCAGCTTGCCGCTTTCTAAACTACCCGAAAATTCGCTCAGAACATTTTGGTACTCCTGACTTTGGAGTGGAGGGTCTTCTGAAGAGGGTACGAGCTCAAATTGCAAGTCTCTCTCGTAGTGGGGCTCTGGCATGACCACCTCAATATCACTTCATTGGGTTAAGAATTTGGCATCCTATTCAGGAACAGACCCCAGGTCCTGCGCGGTAATGGATGTCGTCAAAATAGCAGGATCAATCTTCCGAGACTCAGCCCATTTCAACAGGTTCTCGGGCCGGTAAGAGTTATCGCTTCTCCAGCGATCAAAGACTGTCGAGTCTATGCTTTCGTTGATCGTCGTCTCTGTGGCGTCGCCACAATCTATGGGTGCCGCCCCTATCGGCCGGTAGAAATGTTTACCAAACGTCACGACTTCGTAGATGCCATGAGCCATCTCGGCAAGGGAATCATGAATTGGGCAGATGTTCTCATTGCCATCAATCACCACTGTGTCCTTAAACTCCAGCCCATGTTTTTGCGCCTTCTTCATCAGCCATTGAAGTGGTATCTGTGCGAGTAGATCGTCCTCATAGCCCCCGCCGACATTGGCATGGGCACCCACAAACCAGCGTTGTTCAACGCTTGAGATATCGCGTGGGGCATAAGTCTGCCCTTGCTTAGGAGTTCGCTTCGTCCAGAGAGTTGGCTTGAAAGCCTCGCGGTGCTCGTCAATTGCAAGCGCGTGATAGGCGTGGGTGTGGTTTATGCGCAGATCTGTTTCAAGAAAAGCGAAGTCTTCACGGCTCACTTTTGGAAATAGCGGAAGGGGCACTCCTAATGACCCGACTGTATCCCAAACTCCTTGAAACCAGATCGGGATTGGACGGCTGTACTCTTCGATCCACTTCTCTTCCTGAGTCAGTTCACTTCCGGGGACGTGGCCAAGTTCCCGCATCGATTTTACGGTCCCTTGCCTGTATCGAGCGTAGAGCTGCTTCATTGAGATGGGTGCACCGGGCTTCAGTAGTCCGCACTTGGAAATGAACCCCGCGAGACTGCGTGCAGTGAATGCGCCTCGGCTGAACCCAAAAATAAACACTTGTGCATCAGCTTCGTAGTGTTCGACGAGCCATTGATATGCCGTTACGACTTCTTCATTGATGCCGATGCCAAACATACCTCCGGTTAACTGCTCGCCTTTTTGAGTACCCACGCCGGCGCTGTAATAAACCAGCTGTTCGGGTGACTGGGTACAAAGAGATTTGAGTCGCCACACGTTGGTGTTGTCATTGACGTTGTTCCATGTTCCGTCAAGAAAAAGAGCGATACGTTTGAAACCGGCCATCGTGACATCTCCATACTTAAAGATTCGTTACGGGCACTAGGCAAACATTTTGCCGGCAGCACTCGCCGCGCCATCAATCGCAGAAACCACCTTCGCCGCAACGGCCACGTCTCCAACCACTTTGTCGATCTCTGTTTTTCAGCACCTGCATGTCCGCGTTCACTGCCGCAATTTGGACATCCGCTGCTTCGAAGTCTGCGGTGCGGGAGCAAAGATCATCTCGATCAAGTGTCGTCAGCACGTTCTGAACCTGTTCGGCCTTGTGACGAAGATCGGCGTCTCTGCCGTCTATGCAGCACTCTCGCGCATCAGCTACAGCGTTATGAAGAAGCTGGTATTCACTCCGAGTCGAATCTTGTAAAGCTTGTGAACTGACGATCATGCAACTGCTCCTCACTTAGAATTCAAGCTGCCGTAAAACTGGCTAATTTGCTGTCCATCCTGGACAAGCTCTTTAAACCTGTCTCGAAAGGTGCCCGCCTTTGGCGGCTCCAAGAGTGCTCGATGGGTTTCGACCAGGTCACGCAGAGCAGCCTGCGTGCTGGCTAGCGCCGCGTCTGCAGCCTGCTGCTGTTCCACCAACCGAGGCAGCTTGGCGATTTCTGCGGCTTTCTCTGATGGTGAAAACTTTTCTTTGTTGTCTCGAATATAGTCAGCTTGGTTGTCGATAAGGTTGTCGTACTCATTCCACAACTGATCGCGGAGTCCGCTTCGCCCGACTCCGTTTACCGATCGGTTACCGAGATCAAGCTCCAATAAGCGGCACAGGTCTTCAAGAGCCGGCTGCATCTTCTTGATGATGCTCGGTAGCTCTTTCCTACGCTTCCGCTCGATCAGCACTTTTCCCAACGTATCCACCGCAGTTGCCAGGCCCTTGACCTCTGCTTCACTTGCATGCGAAGCAAGCTTCTGGAGTTCCCCGTTTGCCGATAGGCTCTCCAGATTTTGCGAGAGGGCCATTGCCTGCTGATCGAGGGGCATAAAAGCGCCACCGCCCGCGACGTCGGCAAGATCGTCTGCGTATGCCTTAAGACCCTGCAAAACAGCCAGTCGCACCGCTAGATCGTGCGGCGGCAGGAACGGCTTGATCTTATCCCGATGAAAGCCCGAAGTATCGAAATCGAGGACTAGAAAGGAGACGCTTGCGTTGTACGTTGTACGCTCGACGGTGTCATAGGCCAGCGACGAATCTTTGACCACATGAGAGGCGGCATCCCCAAACGCGGCACTACGGTTTGCTAATGGAGATAACGTTAACGAGCATCCGGTAAGGGCCATGCAAGAACCCATACATAAGGACGCCAATCGTTTTGAGCAAGCGTGCATCCTCTGTCTCCTTTACGCGAGGGTGTATCCGGGATCAAAGGACGGGCCGCCGTCATCATGGGCGGTCGCCCAACGCATGGAGTAAACCGCAAAAGGATTTGTTAGGTTACCCGTAAGGAGGTTTGGGAATACCTCTCCAAAACCATGCGCAAGAAGTTCTTTGTACAGATCGATATCCGGTTCAATCATTACGCACAACTGGCCGTCGATTTCCTTTGTGTCGTTTTCGTGAAATGTGAGCTGCACGTTAGAAACGGGGAAGGCGATCTGTTTCCAACTGTGGGTTGAGCCTGAGTGAAACTGTGCGCAATCCTTCTCCTCAGCGAACTCCCCTCTTTCGGCCTCAGCACGAATGATCGGGATGATGGCCGGATCGACGTAGGCGAAGAAACGGTCTTGTGCCAGTTTGTAGTCCCAACGAATCTCCCTGAAGAAATCGAGGGGGCTCTTACCGTCGAGGTTGATCTCACGCATAGCTTGAACAAGGTTCAGCAAACTGGCTAATGAATTCGGTGCTGTCTTTGATAGACCCTCGTAATGCGCTTGGGCCGACTCTTCATCAGCGCCGATACCGAGGAACGCAGCCGTGTCTGGGTGCGCCGCCCTGAATACCGTCCAAGTCGGGAACTGGGCAGTAGGGTTGTCCCGCAGCATCAAAACCTGAGGAACGGCCCACACTTTGGGATCGGCAGTGAAAAAGCAACCTGTGTCTTTATACCCAGGCGCAGAGACGCTTACGGCGTAGAAGTCACCTGGACCATTGTGGAACGGGACCCTGATCGGAACAGCAGGCCCAGTCCGGTCCTCGGCGGGTGACGCTTGCCCTTGGGCGTTGTGGACTCGAACTAGAAGAGGTCCGGTGAACTGCTGACCATCACCATCGAAGATGCTAAGCATGGCTCCGGCTGTCACATTCTCGTCATTCCAATCGGCATTCATACATCTTCTCCTGGCGGATGTCGCCAAGAGCGATGATACACGGTAATCCGCAGATCAGCGTAGTGTCATACTTTTTTCTACAGCAAACTGCCATTCTGACCTGAACTGAGGACCTTCTTTTGTAATAGCCGTACACGAGCCGCATCACGAGAGGTCTTGAAGGCATCTGCCACATCCCGGATGAGCTGGTCGCCAAGCACATCCTGCTCAGAAAGCGCCGCGTGCTCTAAATTGTGCCTTGTGCGAAATAGCTTAACCTGAGTCACAAGTGACGTCAGAGGTATGAGCATGGCTCCACACACATACCCTGCCTGCCACTCCATCCAGTCGCGCTCGGTAAAAGAAACCATTGAATCGCGCTTACAGCGGTGAGCCTGTGGGATGGGTGAGGCGCTGGGAAGATCCTCAAAGAGAGAGGCCGGCTTGCTCTCTACCTGATGAAGATGATTGTGGAAGTGTACGTGTCCGTATTCGTGAGTCAGCGTTGTCCGAAGGCGGTTTTCTAAACCGGGTGTACTTGTCAGCTTTGCTGCAATCTTTACAGTTGGCTTCCTACCTTTACGGAACTCCGTTACACCTTCGACTTCTCCCTCCTCCGAGGAGAAATCTACGTAAGCATCGAAATCTTCGACATCTCTCTCCAGCAAAACCGTTAGGTCATCTGTACTGATTGGAAAGATGACGCGACCGTACCGATCATGCAGAAATTCACTCACAATGCGTTCGCACTCCGCATCGAGCTGTTCCGGTGAATAATGAGGTCTCTTTGCAAAGCGGCCGGTCGGGTCCGCAACCCACTTCGAAGGCTTCATTTCAACGTTCTACGAAAGGCTACAAAAGCCTTCTGCACCTCTTCTGGAGATGATTTGCTCATCTTGTCTGCTATGTCTTGAGGCCAAGCCTGAGCTAGGGCGAACAAGTAATCCGTGTTTAGCTTGAGTTCTTTTGCAAACTCCAAGATTAGGTGCTGCGACGGTGCATTTCTGCGATCTCGTTCAATGTCATTCAGGTACTGCGGCGATATTGGCTCGCCGTCTTCCTTGATGATTTGCGTCGCTAATTGCTTCTGGCTAAGCCCAAGGGCTTTCCTCGCCTCTGATACTGCGGTTCCAAATGTTGTTACTTCGCTCATCTGCTGATTAGCGTATCATTTAAAGCTGATTTGCAGTCACGCCAATAGCCTACATTCCGATTCCCAAGCCATAGCCCCTGCTAATGCTGATCTCGCGTTCCGGCTTGATATCCAGCGAATGGGAGTGTTTCTGGCCTTCTGGCATGGCGTAGTCGAGTGCCTGTTTGGTGGTGATCGCCTCACGGTGCTGGTTGTGGAAGGTCCCGGCTTGTCCATCGATGTGAAGATACCGGCCTGTCTGCACATGTTTGTAGCTCTGCATGGTGCCGCTTTCCTCCTGCCAGTGGAACTGCTTCGCTTCATGTTCCGGCAGTGCCTTATTTAAGGAATTCCAGCGCCGCAGGTGCTGGTCCATCAGCTCACGGCCGGTCAACTGTACTTGCTGCCGCTCTGGCTCTTGCTGAACTTCCGGTACGTGCGCACTCTGATGCGAGACTTCGCGGCTTAATACCTGCGGCAACTGCTGCCGGTCACTGGTGAAGATTTGCGCATCCTGTGCGCCGCGTGAGACCGCGACGTAGGCCATCCGGTTGTTGAGCAGGTCCTTGGCTCCAAGCTCGGTGTCGATATGGATGAGCACCCGGTCGGCGGTCTGGCCTTGGTTGGAGTGGCTAGTCACGGCGTAGCCGTGGTCAAGGTGTGGATGCTCGTGCGGATCGAGCGAGAGGCTCCGGCCGCTGTCCATCTTCAGCGTCATGTGCCCGTCATCGGTAAAGCCCTGGATGGTGCCCAGCTCGCGATTGGCAATCTTCAGGTCATTTGCCGGTGCGGTGAACTGAATGCGGTCACCCACAGCAAACGCCTTCTCCTGATCGCGATAGAGTGAGACGCCCTGCTGCCGGCGTGGGTCATAAGTCAACTCGGAACCATCCGCACGCACAATGGTGATCTGATTGGCTGCGGCATCGGCGCTCTTTACACGGGCATACTCGCCCTTCTTCAAACCGGTTTCTTTAGAATTTCGCGAGTAGAGCAGCACGTCGTCGAAGTGGTACCGCTCGGCCCAGGTCCGGTCGGCTCCGGTGAGGTCCTGGCGGGGCACCAAAACATCCGTGCGATGTTCTTCCTTGCCGACCACACCCGTTCCCTGCAGCTCGGTCCGGATCGCCTGGTTGATTTCGGCGCGGGAGCGATTGTCTGGTGAGACGACCAGCGTATTTTCGGGCTGGCGGGCGTACTCTTTGGCGATAGCCGCGACGCGGTCAGCCTGGTTCGCCACCTCGTGCACCCTGCCCTGTCGTTCCAATCCCTGCACGGCCTCGCCTACCTTGCCTTGGGCGAGCTGCTCAACGACCTGCTTCAACGCAGCGTCCCGCTGCCGCACGATCTCGTCCAGCTTGGCCGTCCGCATCCCTGCAAACTGCAGCTGCGCGAACGGACGGCCTGCCTCGACGGCCTCATGCTGCCGTGTGTCGCCTACCAATAGCACCCGGTCGTTCGGGTGCAGGCGGGTGACGAAGTCATGCATCTGCTTGGTGGAGGCGAGTGAACTTTCGTCCAGGATGTAGAGAAGCTTCTCGCCCGTGTCGGGTTTCTGTCCCTTGGCTAGGTGCAGCTGCAGCGTCGAGGTCTCGATGCCGGCTTCCCCGAGTTTCTGAGCTGCCCGGCTGGTCGGCGCAAAACCCTCGACCCGGTAGCCGTTTGCCTCGGCTCCCTCGCGGATCACGGCAAGCGTGGTGGTCTTCCCGGCTCCGGCCACACCATCCAGCCCGACGATCTTTTCCTGGCTGGCCAGGATCTGGTCGGCTGCTTTGTGCTGGGCATCGTTTAGCTGCGGATGGTGACTGAGCAGCTCGGCCCTGTTCTTCGCTCCAAGGATTGCTGGTTGCTTTCCAGGGCGAAGTTGCCGTTCTGCATGCGGTCGACGATCTCGCGTTCCATGCGAACCATCCCGGCTGTCGTGTACTGCCGGCCTGCAGACTTCGGGGCGTGCTCTGCCCTGCGGAACTCCTCTTTGCCCTGCACCCGCCGCTCGAACTCCTGCCGCACTTGGCTGGTACTCGCCTGCCCCATGCTCCGCTCCAACGCCGCCTGCAAGATCGCCCGCTCATCCTGGACCGCCGCCCGCTCGAAGACGTGTTCGCGAGCGTAGGTCACCGCCTGTTGCGCAACCTTGGGCGCATCGATGTCCTGACCGCGCTGTTGACCGAAGGACCGGGATACCACCCAGGCGGCCTCGTGGCCATACTCCGTCGCCAGAGTACGGTGCCGGTGCAGCACCTCTTCCGGCGACTGAATCTCCTTGGAATCGCGCGTCCGATGTGCCGCAACCTGCGCGGCTCCGGCTCCCTCGCGGCCGATCTCTTTCAGCTCGGAAGTGATCTGCGCTCGGCGTGGGCTCGATGCCTCCAGGTACTCGCGGCTATAGCCCTTGATCTCCGGCTGGCCGTGCTCCCCACGCTCGATCTCATAGCCCAATCCTTGTAGCCGCGACGCAAGTTCCGTCCGATAGACCGCCGTCGCGAACGCCTGCGACTGGAAAAGTCCACGCTCCTGCAGCGCATGGGTGTCGCCATCTTTGCTTTCGGCGACATTGAAGACCACGACGTGCGTATGGAGCTGTGGCGCGGCGTAGCCATCGACCGGCCGGGCGGTATCGTGCTCAAAGGTTGCCGCCACGAACTTGCCGGTCTTCTCCGGCTCGCGGACGTTCCCCATGCGCGCCTGGGTGTATCGCTCGAACTCCTGGAGGGCGACTCGAACACTCTCCCGATCCGCCTCACGCACCCGCTCGTCGCCTCCCACTAGCGCCGTCAGCGAGACGGACTTCGGCGCGGAGATCGTCGCGTCCCAGCCGGCCCGGTGACCGACCGAGGTGACCTCCTTTCCGTATCGGTTCTCGTACGTCCGCGACGGCTGGTGCCACACCATCTGCTCCTGGGTAAGCGGGTGCTCGCCCTCAGTGAGCCGGGCGAAATACTCCGCGCTAACCTCACCTTTCAGACCAAACTCGACAGCCAACTTCCCCTGCCACTCGCTGTGCCCCTGCTGTCCTCGGCTCCAATAATTGGCCTGCTCGGACGCAAACTCCCGCGCATGGTACGTCCTCGCCTGGCCGGCGGAGAGCGCTTTGGACATGGTCATCATCGCCCGTCACCTCGGCTCAGTCGATCCATTTGGACTCATCCCATTTCGCTTCTGGGGTGGCAGCCTGCCGCTTACGGAACGGCAACGTCTGCACTCGCGGAAGCTCGGCTGTGAGGTCCAGTTCCCCTTGAACCGGCGGCTGCACTGATGGCTGGGCAGCGCGAACTTGGCTCTTGGAATTAGGTGTCGTCGTGGTTGCGACGGCTACCGGTCGGGACTCTTTCCCTTGTACGTTCTGGGTCTCGGCTGACGGTGAAACGCTCCCGCGCTCCTGCCATTTCTTCACGGCCGCATAGCCTACCTGCGCCCACTTCCAGCTTGTCATTGCGGCATACTTCAAAGCGTCGGCCATCTCGCAGGAGAACTGCCAAGCGTCCTCATACCAGCTCGTCTCTCCATAGGCCCACAACCACTCCGTTCTGTGTACACAGAGTACACAGCGTTTCCATCCGGAATCAGATAAGAGCTAAGTGCTTTGTTCATCCAGGGTTACTATTGGATACCTTATGTTTGCAACGGGTAACCCTCTGGGGATGACGTGTCATGATTTCTTCCGCTGCAAAGCAGCGTTCTGTCGCATTTCGCTCTGCCTGCCAGCTGTACCGCCGCCGCCGTGCCTGTGGGTTTGTGGGACGCGCTCGTGGCGTTCCAAGCTCGCGCTTCTGCGAGTGGCAAATCCATCGGGCAATACCCAGTCAGGCGAGGCAAAGCGTTTGGAGGTAATCACTCCAGGTCTGCTATCTCCCGCCGAACTTCTCGTGCGCTCTGCCAGGATGCATAGACGAACCCCCACCACAACACAATCCAAAGGAGTTCACCCATCGCGACGATGACAAGATACTTACCGATCCTTTCCCAGTAGGCGTGTAGCGAGTGCTCATAGAGAAACGGCGTGATCGCCAGTACAGTGCCGATAAATACGGCCGTCGCCCAACCCGCTCGTATCAGTTTCTGGTGGAGATCTCTGGCTGCTTCTGCTTCAAACTCTGTTGCTTCCTGTACCGTCCATTTCTCCTGCGGCTCCGCTCCAAACATTGCGCTATGCCTCGTGCGCTTCTGAAAACCACCGCATACCGTTCGGGAGCTGCACAGACGCGAAGTCCAGGTGCACCACCCGGCGATGCCCTGGAACGCGCGACGGCGACGAAGCATGGAGCAGCAGTGGGCGCATCAGCAACGCTCCGCCAATACCAACGGCGCACACTAGCTCCGGTGTCTGCTCACGCATGGCCGGGATCTCAGCTTCGGGTATGCGGCCGTGCAGATGGGTGCCTGGGATGACGCGCAGCGCCCCGTTCTCTTCACCGCAGTTATCGAGATGGAGCCGCACCGAAACCATGTGCTCCAGCACCTCGGCCGGCGGCTGGACGTGGAGCACGTCCGCCTTCATCGACCAAGGTCCGAACCCCTCGGCTTCGACACGCTCCTGCACGGCAATGGTCACATCCTGGTGCCACGGAACCTTCCAGTTCGCGTCCGGAATCTTGTCAAACAAGATGCCCCGGACAGGAAAGAACTGCTCTCCGAGAACAGGCTCGACTAGAGCCCCGACGGCCTCCGAGTGCGCCAGTTCCCTCACCTCCAGTGATATGTCCAGCAGGTTGCGGACAGCAAAGATCCCACCCCGCTTGCGCACCGATCCGGTGTCGCCGATGTGCTCTAAAGAGGTCAGCAGATGCTCTACTCTCGATGGGGACAGCACGCCTTCTACGATTGCGAATCCCCTCGCGGTAATCTCTTCACTTAATGTCGGCACAGTCAGGATCATGACTTCCCTTTCGACAACCCGAGTGTAATGGGACCACCTATACTGCCGAAGAGGAAGCCCCCTCCCTGCCCTGCATCCGCCATGACGAGATCCGGAAAGCGCAGAGAGATGACTGCGATCACCTGGTTTGTTTGGTCCTCGTCAAGGTTCGGCACGATACAGGTCCATGACCAACGACCCTGGCGCACGTACAACCCTCGAGACTCGTCCTCGCCACCGTATCGGAACTCTATCCCGCTAACCTCCTTTCCATCGCAGCCGAAGGCTTCTGTCTAGGGTGTTTCCTAGATCGCCGGTTGCACTCAGCTCGAACTCGGTCACCTTTAGCTCCGTTACGGACTGGCGTAGCCAGTACCAAAGCGGAAGAGCGACGAGTGCTCCCAGACCGAGGAAAGGTCCAATGCCACCTTTCCGGCATACCTCTATGACGAATCCAGTGCCGGCAAGCACTGGAACGATAAGGTCTCCGATCCGTCGCTGGCCCGTGGCACAGAACCGCACACCGTCCGTCTCGGCGAATGTTTGTAGCTTTGTGGTCGGTCCCCACCACCTCACGACCGCCCCCTTATTGGCTCAAGGCGCGTCTCCTGTTCCTCACTGAAAAGCTCGTTTTCTTCGTCATAGACGATCGTTAGGCTGTCACTTCCTCGCTGCTCCAGCTGCGTTCTTTCTAATAGCCACCGCTCAATTTGAAGAAGCGCAATATGCAGGATGTGTTCCTGTATTCGATGGCGGTGAGATCGCGGAACAGGTTTTACCTCGATCTCCCATTCGTTAAAGAGCGGGATGCCCGATGAGGAAAGGGGGTTCACAGGCAGCGACAGACGTGCGTAGCGGACGCGCAAACAGGTGTATCGGCCGGAGCGTGTCTTCTGCTTGTAATCCGAGCCGAACTGAAGCACTAGCTTGGAAAGCTGAGGTACAGAGGCAAGCGCGGCGGAAATCTTCTCCGCTCCAATCGGAAAGGACAACTCTCCTGAGATCTTTGCCTTATACCTCGTCGGAATAATGATCGGCCGTGTGTCTTCCACGGCGACCATACTAAAGCTCCTGTGCGCGCAGGTTGACAATGACGAAGCACGATATCCTGCGCCCAATGATCCGTACCGTCGCCGTCCAGGGTTATCGCTCACTGCGGGAGCTAGTGCTTCCGCTCGGCCAGCTGAGTGTCATCACGGGCGCGAATGGCAGCGGCAAGTCCAGCGTCTACCATTCGCTTCGCTTGCTGGCTGATGTTGCTCAGAATGCCGTGGTCGCTTCACTTGCCCGCGAAGGTGGCCTGCCCTCCACGTTCTGGGCCGGGCCGGGCCGGAGACCATTGCGCGAAGTGTCCGCCAGGGGACGCATGCTGTCGAGGGTCTCGCAAAGCGGAACGTCGCTAGCTTCAAGCTCGGCTTCGGCAGCGACACCTAGGGGTACAGCATCGACCTGGGCTATCCTCCCCACCGCCTCCGGCGACGATGTTCGAACTGGACCCGCGTGTAAGCGGGAGTGCATTTGGCACGGTCCGGTCTACCGCAAGGCATCTGCCCTCGTAGACCGACGCAACAACTACGTGTGGCTTGCAACCACACGGGACGAGGAGCCCGTCTTCCTCACGCAGCACCTTGCCGACACCGATAGCATGCTCGCCAGCGTTGCCGACCCACAGCGGGCTCCGGAAATGCTGGCAGTTCGCGGGTGGCGGTTCTACGACCAGTTCCGAACCGATTCCGAGTCGCCGGCGAGATCCTCCCAGATCGGGACCTGGACGCCGGTGCTTCACCATGACGGAAGCAATCTTGCCGCTGCCCTCCAAACCATTATGGAGATCCGGTCGGATAAAGCACTTGCGACGACCCTGCAAGATGCTTTTCCGGGGAGCCGTCTATACGTCGAGGACCGAAATGGACGATTCGACGTACAGCTTCAGCAGCATGGCTTGTTGCGCCCTCTCTCTGCCGCTGAGCTGTCGGATGGAATGCTGCGCTACCTGCTCTGGACCGCGGCCCTCTTAACCCCACGGCCACCCGAGTTGATGGTGCTAAATGAACCCGAGACCAGCCTGCACCCCGATCTGTTGCCAGCACTTGCACGGCTCATTTTGGCAGCAGCGGCACACACCCAGATCATCGTGGTCTCTCATGCTCAGAAGCTGATTGAGATCTTGACGCCGCTCCGCTTTGTATGCGCCTGCACCTCCTGAAGAACTTCGGGGAGACCACCGTTGAGTGGACAACGCTCTTCAATAATCCCAAGTGGGATTGGCCTGCTCGATGAATATATTTCCTCACTCGTCAGCTGCTTACTTCTGGTTTCTCTTGTTATCTCTTGTACTCTTGCTTCCTTATTAGGCGTACGGGGAAGCACAGTTTTTTGTACGGGGAAGCACGTGGAAACGTACGGGGAAGCACAAGGACGCGTACGGGGAAGCACGTGGAAGAAGATCGAAACCTGTGAAACCTGAGGGTTTCTAGTTGGATTTTGACGTCTCCCTTAAACGGCAGAAAAAAGCTCTTAAGTACCTCAATGATTACTGTGCTTCCCCGTACATAGCTTGGAACAGCTGTGCTTCCCCGTACGGCACGAAGTGCAAGCTACTTACCTGTGCTTCCCCGTACGCCCTACTCAGGCAGGCGACGGACGCGTCCTTTGGTCTGATCATCCGGAAGGAGAACATGGTGAACGCGTTTGACTGCGATCCCTGTCTCGACCTCAGAAATCTCCGCTTCAGGCCAAAGCGAATGCAGGATAGCGATAGCCTGGCGCGCATGAGACTTCAATCGACGCGGATTCGAATCTGTAGAAAATTGCTCCTGCAGCGCTGACCATGGAATGACGGTATCGGAAGCAGCAGAGTAGCAGCGCACCACAAGCCAGAAGGCGATGTCCTGCACCTGCGTGGGGCCCTCGATCTGGCGCCAAAGCATACGCGGCAGCACAACGTTGTGCCGCTTGATGTCTGCATGAAGATCGGCATTCCATGGATGCAGCGTAGCATCCTCTGCCGGGAGACAAAAAGGCTTTCGGCGGTGAGCGGTCACCCCTGTTCAGCGGAGAAAGAAGGAGCGCCGTCGCGTACGCCTGCGCTGTCGCGGGTGTTCTTCTGCACCGTAATGGCTGCAAACAGACTCAGGAGGTACGCCATGCTGTAGAAGCCCTTTTCGGCAAGGGTGATCTGTGCGTTCCAAAGTGCGACGGCGGTGAGGAGCAAGCAAAGCAGCAGCGAAATCCAGCTGAGGCCGTAATAGATATGGGTGACCGGAACGCTTTCCAGGCGGTCACGTACACTTTTCTGCACCGACACGGCGGAAAACAGGCCGTACATGAGCAGCGTAAACAGGAGGCCCTTGGCTGTAAGCGCCATGGTGGCGTTCCATAAGCCGATGGAAAACGTGAGCGCGCCGATAAAGAGCGCGGTCCAGGAAGCGCCGATGAACGCGGCGGACGGTTTACGGTAGGGCTGCATGGCGTAGGCTCTCGGTGGATGTGGGATGAGAACTGTGCATCCCATCGTACGAGCAGGGACCGCATTCGGCCAAAGGTCGGGAACATCACTACGCCTAACGGTCGGTGCTTTCGGATGAGTCTGGCTGTACTTCTGCTTAAGCTTTTGAGGTGTCTCTTGCTCATGTGGTCTCGCAAGGCGTTCTTGAACTGTCGGCCATGCCGGGCCGTGTTCCTGCCTATCCTGTGTTTACCAGGTGTAGCCAGGGCACAGGCTGTTGAGGTCGCTGCTGACGTCGTTCATAGCGAAGGCATTGTGACGGGTGACGTGTATGACGTAGCGACGCGGCTTCCGGTGCGTTTTGCGGAGGTCAGGCTGGTGCCGCTCCCGGTGGAAAGGAAGACCGATGCCCGCTCGCAGGATGCAGCGAAGGCAGACGCAGCGCCGATCCGGCCTGAACCGCAGGTGATGAGCGTTAGCGCTCATTCCGGTTTGGATGGGAAGGTAATGATGCGGGGCGTGCCGGCAGGGAATTACCTCGTTCTGGTGTTGAAGGCGGGCTATGTATCGCCTGTGGGAGACCCAGGTTCCTCGTTCCGGATCGGTACCGAGCGTTTGGCGCAACTTGTCGCCACCCTGCCCTCGGTGCACGTTGTCGCCGGGGGCGAGGCGACGATGCACGTGCCCCTGGAACGCGGGGCGGCGATCTCCGGAACGGTACGCTATGCCGATGGCAGCCCGGCGATTCACATTGCTGTTACCGCCGAGCCGGTGGTGAACCCTTTGGAGCCGAAGCACGCAAAGGAGGCTCGTACAGAACCCATTTCCGCGCTGGAAGGGACGCTGATGCAGCCTGAAACCCTTCCGAGTGGACGGTCGCGGGAGATGGTTACCGATGACGAGGGAAGGTTTCGGATAGCGGGGCTGGCTCCGGGCAGGTACAACGTGGACACGGTAACGACCATGGATCGCAGACCGGCACAGGTGGGGATGTCAGACGGCAGCATATGGCCGGGTTCGCGATTCACCGACCCCGAGATCATTGGGGTCTATGCGCCGGGAGTCTTCCGGCAGGATGCGGCGAAGGTGTTCGACATTTCCAGCGGGGAGCAACTGGCAGATGCCGATGTGACGATCGACACGGCGGGGCTGCATACCCTGCGCGGGCGGGCCTTTGCCGCACAGGACCACCATGCGCCAAGCGGGCTGACGGTGCAGTTGTGCTACGGATCACCGAAGGCGCTGATGCGTTTCGTCTCCGGCGATGCCGATGGTTCCTTTCAGATGAACGCCCTGCCTGCGGGAAGCTATGCGCTGACAATAGAAGCGACGGATCAGGGGACAGCGGGTACGCCCTCATTCTTCAAGTCCGCGGAGGTAGCCGTGGAGATCCGCGAGGCGGATGTGGTAGCCCCGGATGTGGCTTTAACGCTGCTGCCGCCGGGACAATTTTGGAGCATCGGCCTTTGCGGCGCGCCGCCTGCGACTGCTGAGCCGTAGGTTGTTGTTAGCGTGCTTTAGCGTCGACCTCCAGGATGTCGCTTACAGGATGTAGCGGCTAAGGTCGTGGTTCTGGACGATGGCCGCGACTTGTTGCTGCACATAGGCGCGGTCGACGGTGAGCGTGAAGTCGGGACCGTTGCTGCCGCTGGGCCGCGGTTCGAGCCGCGGAACTTTGCTTTCACCGGAGGTGTCGGGAGGCTGCGAGGATACCGCGCCGGCGGTATCTGCTGCTTTGCTCGCGGCGTTGCTCTTGGCGGCATTCACAAGGTCAGGCGCCTGGAAACTGATCTCATCGAGCACACGTTCCATGATGGTGTGCAGCCGCCGTGCACCGATATTTTCCGTGGTTTCATTGACCTCGAAAGCGAAGCGGGCCATCTCGTCCAGGGCGTCGGGGGTGAACGTGAGCGCGAGGCCTTCGGTTTCAAGCAGCGCCACGGCTTGCTTGACGATGGATGCACGCGGCTCGGTGAGAATGCGGAGAAAGTCCTCCACTGTGAGTGCCTTCAGCTCCACGCGGATGGGAAAGCGGCCCTGCAGCTCCGGAATCAGATCCGAGGGCTTGGAAACGTGGAAGGCGCCCGCGGCGATGAACAGGATGTGGTCTGTGGTGACGAAGCCGTACTTTGTGTTGACCGTGGTGCCTTCGACGATGGGCAGAATGTCGCGCTGCACGCCTTCCCGCGAGATATCCGGGCCATGGGAGCCTTCGCGGCCGGCGATTTTGTCGATCTCATCGAGAAAGACGATGCCCGTGTCTTCGACACGTTCGACGGCGGTGCGGGTGACGGCGTCCATGTCGAGCAGACGTGCTTCTTCTTCCTGCACGAGATAATCGAAAGCGTCGGCGACCTTCATCGGACGTTTGCGGGTGCGGCCGCCGAGCATGCCGGCGAGCATGTCTTTCAGGCCGCTGTTGTCGGGCTCATCGGACCCCCCGCCGAAGCCGGTGCCGGGGCCTCCGTTGGAGATAACCTCGATCGTGGGTAGATTGCGTTCACGCGTGTCGAGTTCGACGATTCGCTCATCGCGCCGGCCTTCGCGG
>CAXTRN010000002.1:0-45604 GCA_964246645.1 uncultured Acidobacteriaceae bacterium | reverse complement strand
CAAGCTCAAGCAGCTTGGCCTGCCGCTGCCCGGCGCGCTGGGCATCTTTTCCGGTATGGGCGACTACAGCCAGCGTGGAGATTCCGAGGCGCTTTTCGGGCTGCGCGGGCTCGCCGGGTACCTCGATGTACCGCAGGCACGGGTGCCCGGTCACGATGAGTACGCAGGCACAACCGACCTGAAAGATCCCGTCCTGTCGCCCGTCTACGCCGACCTTCACGGCATGCCGCCGACGCTGTTTCTTACCAGCACCCGCGATCTGCTGTTGAGCGGCACCGTTACGCTGCACCGCGCCTTTCTCCAGGCGGCGAGCGACCCCCAAAATGCTCAACTCGTTGTCTTTGAAGGCCTACTGCACACCTTTTGGAACGACCAGCAACTGCCGGAAACCAGAGAAGCGCATGCGATGATGGCGAAGTTCTTCAACACACATCTGGGACGGTAGATGGGACGATAAGTTCCAGCAGGAAATCATCGACCCCATCCTTTGGGTGTCATCGCAAACCACGGTAGTCTCAAGGAGATCGACAGCAAGCATGGAACCGAACCGGCGCAGTTTTCTTAAAAGCAGCTTCATGGCCGGTACCGCGCTTGCGCTGCCCCGCGTTGCGCATGCCTACTCGCCTGCTACAACAGCCGCAGCCGGTTCGGACTTTGTAGAACTAGCCGAGCCAGCGGAAACCGCGGCGGCCGCACAGGCAGTCGAGGCCCACGTCAACGGGTTTACCCGCGGGGCAGGGCTTTATCCCGGCGCACCCGACGAGTACGCCGGCCCCACGCTTGTGCCGGACACCAGCGGCGCTTACCGCAACCTTGCCCTGCTTCGGCCGGCCTTTCATTCCAGCAGTTACGACTACAACCTCACCGCCCAGCTGCTCACCGACGGCATCATCGACACAGAGCTGCCAACCTGGGTCGCCACCGTTGTGAACGGCCGCATTCTGCCCAAACCGGACCGCGACCTGCCGCTCAACCATGCGCCCGAGGTACCGCTGGCGCTTGTCGGGAGCACACCGTCGGTGGAGATTCATCTCGGCGGTGGCGCAACGCTGCCTCATATCGACCGCCTCGGGCTGTTTGTCGTCATTCCGGACGCCGGGGACCCGCGCTCGCGGCATTTTGTTGCTGCGGTGTCCGACGACGGACGCCAGTGGCGACCCGTGGGCAACGCCGTCGGCGGCAAACCGCTCGACCCAACGACCTGGGCACCGGGGCTGGTGCAAGGGACGCTGCTGTTGGCGCCCTCATTGCCGTTCGCGCAAGCCGTGGAAAGTCGCTTTTACCGCGTGGACTTCTCGCAAACCGCCGATTCCGGAACTGCGATCGCCACGGTCGGGCTCGGCTGGCAACTGGGGCAGGTGGAGTTTTACCGCGGGACGGAGCGCGTCAATCTTGGCGGCCCCTACCACTTCACCAGCGCGTGGAAGGGTGCCGGGCTTGCTGAAGAATGGGTGTATGTCGACCTTGGCGGTCGCTTCTCCTTTGACCGCGTGGCGCTGCACTGGATTGCCCGCGCCGCCGAAGGCAGGCTTCAGGTCTCCGATGACGCCCACAGTTGGCACGACCTCCGGGTCTTGCCGAACCCGTCGGGCAACGATCCTGTGGACGACATCCGGCTTTCACCGTCTGGCCAGGGCCGCTATGTGCGCGTGCTGATGACCCGACCGGCGACCGAGCATGGCTATATCCTGAGCGAGTTTGAAGTTTTCGGCCGC
Source organism: uncultured Acidobacteriaceae bacterium (assembly GCA_964246645.1). GTDB lineage: Bacteria > Acidobacteriota > Terriglobia > Terriglobales > Acidobacteriaceae > Granulicella. The sequence continues at coordinate 43,889 of CAXTRN010000002.1, read as the reverse complement.
GGCGGCTTCACTGTCCAGGCAAAACCCGCCCCTGCAGCCCGCTCCGATGGCCGACTCGACCTTCGCGGGGGCCGCTGGCGTCTCCTCCGCGCCGAAACCGCCCTGCCTTCCTCCATCTCTGACACTTCGCACCCTGAAGATCCCTCCCCCCTCACCGGCGAAACCCTTTCTGTGCCCGGGTACCACGACCTTTTCTGGCTGCCCGCCACCGTTCCCGGCACGGTGCTTACCTCCTATCTGAACGTGGGTGCAATCCCGGACCCCAACTTCGGCCAGAACCAGCTTTATGTCTCCGATTCGTTCTTTTACGCCGATTTCTGGTATCGCACCGAATTTGCTGCACCTCCAGTCAAGCCGGGCCAAATTCAATGGCTAAACCTCGACGGCATCAACTGGAAGGCTGAGGTCTACCTGAACGGCGCACTTCTGGGCCGCATCGACGGCGGTTTCCTGCGCGGACACTTCGACATCACCGCACACGTGCACGCCGGCAAAGCCAACGCCCTCGCCATCCGCATTCGCAAAAACGACACGCCGGGCAGTTGCAAGCAGAAAACGCTGGAGGTCGCGAGCAAAAATGGTGGGGGCCTTGGCGCCGACAATCCGACCTTCCACGCCTCGGTCGGCTGGGACTGGATTCCTACTATCCGCGGCCGCAATACCGGCATCTGGGCCGATGTCTACCTCACAACGACCGGCACCGTCACGCTTGCCGATCCGCTCATCACATCCACCTTTCCCACCGGCGGCTCGGGCAGCCAGGCGCCGGCTTACGCCGATATCAGCCTCGGGGTGGTCGCGGTCAACCACGCCGCCAAACCCTTCCGCGGCACCTTGCGCGGACGCTTTGGTTCCCTCACCTTTGAGCAACGCGTTTCGCTTGCCGCCGGGGAGCAACAAACGATCCGATTCTCGCCCGCGACCCACCCGGAGTTGCGCCTAAGCAACCCGCAGCTCTGGTGGCCCACCGGCTATGGCGAGCCGCACCTGTACGACGTGGAGTTCAGCATCGAGACTGGACGACCCGGCACGCGGTCCCTTGCGCTCGACCGCGTGCAAACAAAGGCGGGCATCCGGCAAATGACGGCCACCGAGGACGGCGGCGTCCTGCGGCTCTTCATCAATGGCCGCCGGTTTATCGCGCGCGGCGGCAACTGGGGCTTTAGCGAATCCATGCTGCGCTACCGCGCCCGCGAATACGACGCCGCTGTACGCTATCACCGCGACATGCACTTCAACATGATTCGCAACTGGGTCGGGCAGATCGGCGACGATGCCCTTTACGAGGCTTGCGATCGCTACGGCATCGTCGTTTGGCAGGATTTCTGGCTCGCCAACCCATGGGATGGTCCCATCCCGGACAACAATGCGATGTTTCTTGCCAACGCCCGCGACCTCGTCGGACGCATTCGCCGGCACGCCTCAGTAGGGCTCTACTGCGGGCGCAATGAATGGTTCCCCCCGCCGCAGCTGGAGCAGGGACTGCGTGCACTACTGGCCGAGTTGCATCCGGACATCCACTATATCGGCAGTTCCGCCGATGGCCCCGTCAGCGGCCACGGCCCTTACCGCGCACTCACCGCACCGGAGTATTTCCGGCTCGCCGATACCAAACTGCACTCCGAGATCGGCGCCCCCGCTATTCCGCCCATGGACAGCGTGCGCGCCATGATGTCCCCTGCCGCGCTTTGGCCACAGGGTCTCGATTGGGGCCTGCATGACTTTACGCTAGACGGCGCGCAGGGGGGCGCGGCCTTTGAAACCCTGATCGCCGAAAATTACGGCGGCGCGGCCAATGCTGAAGAGTGGGTCACCCTTGGCGAGATCGCCAGCTTTGAGGCGTACCGCGCCATGATGGAGGCACAAAGCCGTTTCCGCATGGGCGTGCTGCTGTGGATGAGCCATCCTTGCTGGCCCTCGTTCGTCTGGCAAACCTATGATTTTTACTTCGCACCGACAGCCGCCTACTTCGCCTGCAAGCTCGGCGCTGAGCCGCTGCACATCCAGTGGAACTCTTTTGCCGACACTATCGAAGTCGTCAATTACAGCGCCGGCGATGTCCGCGGCCTGCTCGCCGAGGTGGAACTGATCAACCTCGACGGGCACAGCATGGGCAAGCAGTCCGCCCCGCTTGCAAGCACCGAAGACAGCGTCAGCACGCCGATCACCCTGGCGTACCCCGCTGGCCTCAGCGCCGTGCATCTCCTTCGCCTTACGCTGACCCAAACCGGGACCGTAAGCGGAGCACAGAACGGAAACCAAACCGGCGCACAGAACAACGTCCAGAACGACATCCAGAACGGTGTCTCAACGGGCATCGTGCGTTCCCGCAACACGTATCTGCGCGGCACTGCCCAAGGCGACTATCGCGCCATCCGCACCCTGCCCCCGGCGCAGGTGCGCGCCCAGACCAAAGCCGAGCGGCACGGCGATCGCTGGCAGCTCACCACCATCCTTGAAAACGCCTCGGCGATTCCGGCCCTGTTTGTCCGGCTCACCGCCGTGGGCGCTACCACCGGCGAGCGGATCGTGCCGGCGCTCTACGAGGACAACTACCTGGCGCTGATGCCCGGGGAGGTTCGCACCCTGCTCACAGAAGTCGCGCACGCCGACACGCGTGGGGAAACGCCCGCCTTGCGTGTCGAGGGCTTCAATCTCGGACAGGGCTAAATTCGGCAAGACTGCTTCGCAAGGCTGATGCGGCAAGACCGAAGGCGCTTACTTGAATCTTTGCGAGGTCCCCTTCACCGTGCGGCGGTCTGGTCATCGGCGGCATGGGTGAGGGCTCCCCGCCAGTATTCTGTGAGCGCTTCGAGCAACTCCTGCCGGAATGGTGGGGCTGTCAGACTGTGTGGAGCGGCGATGCCCGCTCGGAGCGTTTCTTCCGCGTGCTGGTAGGACTGCCACAGGCCCCGGGTCAGGGCATAGGTGCGCATGAGCAGCTGCACGCCCCGCCCCGCCGGCAAGGCAAGCACAGCATCCATGGCTTTTCCGGTACTTTCGCGACGCGTCGTGAAACCAGCCTTGTGCGCGACCAGGATGTCGTGGCGCATGTTCCGCTCCAAAACGCCATACCCGAGCGCGTCCAGCCGAAGAAGTTCAGGGTGCCCGTCCAGGTGCGCCACAAGGCTCGAAAGAAAGGCTGTCACCTTGGCCGCCTGGCTTCCTTCCGTCGATTCAAAGATCCGTTGCGTGCTCTTCATCACGGCATCCCAGCCTTCCAGCAAAAGAGCGGCAAATATCTCCTCTTTGGTGTGGAAATACAGGTAAACCGTTCCTTTCGCGAGTCCGGCAGCTGCGGCGATCTGTGCGGCCGTGGGCAAGCTGCCGGCCCCCGCGATGAACAGGCGGTTGGCAGCCTCGAGGATGGCTGCCCGGCGGGCGGCCTTGTCCTCGGTGGCATGCGCATGCGAAGCAGTGGTTCGTTTCATTTCGATAGACGGTAGGTCAACTTTGCCTGCAGAAACCTGGAGGTAAACCGGTTGGTGAATGCAACGAACCGGTTGATTTTACCCACCACGATGCTTGATTTTCCGGCAAACATGGCCTTCAAACCGGCTTCGGCCACCTTTGCCGGTGAAACCACCGCAGCCTGCATGGAGGCTTTTGGCCGAAATCCGGAGACTTCGTTGAATCCCGTATCCATAAGGCCGGGAGAAACAACAGTCACGGTGACCTTGGGGGCAAGTTCAACGTGCAAGGCCACACCCAGCGCAAGGACATAGTGTTTCGCCGCGCCATAGGCGGCCAGCAACGGATCGGGCTGATACGCCGCCAGGCTGCTCACCAGCAGAATGTGGCCTTTTCCTCGATCTGCCATGCGTTTGCCGTACACGTGCGTGAGTTCGGTGAGTGTAAGGATGTCCAGGTGCAGCATCTCCCGCAGCCGCTCCAGGTCCTGGGTCACGAACTCGCCGCTGAGGCCAAACGCCGCGTTATTGATCAAAATGTCCGGCTCAATCCCTCGCGCGTCCAGGCGACGCTGCAGATCGACCGAACTCGCGGCAGCACTGAGGTCGATGGTTTCGACGACGACCTCGATGCCGTGTTGCTGACGAAGTTCCGCGGCAAGCGCCTGCATGGGTTCTTCTCGGCGAGCGACAAGAACCACGTGGCATTTTCTGCCGGCCAGGGCGCGGGCAAATTCCTTGCCCAGTCCGCTCGATGCCCCTGTAACCAAAGCCCACTTCCCTGAGTTGCTCATTCTGTCCTCCATGACCATGAGTCATATTACATGACCAGCGGTCATTTTGGAAGCCAAGCGGGGCTCCTGCTTCTATGCCTGCCGGAATGCCTCCCACACCGGTGCTCAGTCGCTCAGGGCGTAGGAGGGCGGCAGTTCCGCTTTATCGAAAGATGAACCGACAGCGTCCTTGGCCGAAACGGCCGGCTCGCCCAGGCCCGCGAGCGGCCACGCAATGTCGAGCGTTGGGTCATTCCAGCGGATGCAGCGTTCGCCGGCGGGTAGATAAAACCCTGTCGTCTTGTACAGGACGTTCGCTGTTTCGGAAAGCACCACAAATCCGTGCGCAAAGCCCTCCGGAATCCACAAGAATTCGATTTCTTCCCCTTTGAGATCGAAGCCGGCCCATTTGCCGAAATCGGGCGAGCCCGGCCGCAGGTCGACCGCGACATCCCAAATATGGCCGGAAAGCACGCGCACCAGCTTGCCCTGCGGCTCGCCGAGCTGGTAGTGCAGACCGCGCAGCACACCGCGCCGGGAAAAGGACTGGTTGTCCTGCACAAAACGGTCCGGCAACCCCGCCGTGGCGAACCCGCGGGCATTGAACACCTCAGCAAACCAGCCGCGTTCGTCTCCGTGTTTCCGGGGGCGCACGAGTTTCACATCGCGCAGCTTTGTATCCACGATCTCCATACCGGTATTATGCCGACCGCGCGCGAAATCGGGTATCCCACAAAAGCATCAGGCCTGGGTAACAGGTAGGTACAGTCGCAGCTACACTCACAACTACACTCACAGCGAGGCTCTCCCTCCAAAGAACCATGGCCCCGACGCGAAGGATGGAGAGCGCAACAACCCTCTGCTCTGCGAAGCTGGAAGAGCGACTTCTCATAAGCGAACCCAGAGCCCAAGGTTCCAGAAAAGCAAGTTCCAAAGAAGCAAGTCCAGCAAAGCAGGTTGCACGTAAGCAAATGAGCGAGGGTTGGTCAAAGGTGTACGGTGCTCGGTAAATCCGTGTTTCAGCACATGCGGGGATGGATGCCGCTTTCCCGGCGCGCCCGCCTGATCGCAAAGCACCTGCCGCCGGCGCGCTGGTACCGCACGGCCGTCACCTTGACTCGGCTGCAATGGGCCCTTTGCCGCGTGCTTTGGTGGCGTCCCGACATCCTGCTCCGCCATGCCGTGTTTCTCGACCTGTTCTTGCTGGAACTGACGCAGTACGGGCCATTTCCGATCCGTTCGCGCATCGAAGGGGCAGAACATCTGCCTTTGCCTGGCGACCATAGCAAGGGGTACCTGTATTGCACGGCGCACGTGCCGCTTTTTTCAGCGCAGGTGCGGGTTTTGCGCGAAATCGACGCCGCGCCACCGCTGGTGATGGCGCTTGCAGGTGCGATCGGCGCTGACGGCTGTTACCCCATTCCCGGGCTGCGGGAGCGCGTGCCGGCGGTGCCGCCCGGGGCCAAAACCATGGTCCGCATCCGGCGAGAACTGCAAAGCGGCCGGACATTCGGCTCGCTGACCGATGAATACGCCGGCGGTCCGCTGAAACCGCAACTGCTGCAACTGGCCGGACGGCTCGGAGCGCCGCTGCTCTTTATTTTTTCCGAGCTGGACCGCGATGGAGCGATCAAGCTTTCAGTGGTGCCCCCACCGCATCCAGTGTGCGATACCGAAGAAAAGGTGCAAGCGAATCTGCTTGCCTTCGATGCCGAGCGGCAGCGCCGGCTTGCGCCTTTTCACGGCAGCAAACCTGCCGCCCAACCGCGACGCCGGTAGGCAACAAACACGGCCGCACACGCGGGCGAGCCGTTATGAACGCAATAACGACGCGGTAGCCGTTGCTGCGGACCAGCGTTAAGCTGCCCATTGCCGACGGTACGCCGCCGCCAGTTTTTCCGCCTCGGCATCCCAGCTAAACCGTCGCGCCTGGGCCAGCCCCGCAGTCCGCATGCGCGCGGCAGTCGCGGAGTCGCCAAGCACGGTTCCCAGTGCCGCGGCGATCGCCTCGACGCTGTATGGATCGATGAGCAGCGCCGCAGCGCCCGCAACCTCCGGCAACGCGGTGGTGTTGGAGGTGATCACAGGGACGCCGGACGCCATCGCTTCGATCACAGGCATGCCAAACCCTTCCGCGAGCGTCGGGTACACAAAAAGCCGCGCATATCGGTATAACGCCGGCAGCGCAGCATCGGTGACGCGCTCCAGAAAAAACACATCCTCGCCCAGGCCAAGTTCCTCTTTCACGCGCAGGATCTCGTCGAAGCGGAAGTCGCGTTGCCCGACAATGGCCAGCCGGGGCCGCGGCGCGGGCAGTTGCGCATAAGCCCGCAGCAACCGGACATGGTTTTTCCGCGGCTCCAGCCTGCCCACGGTAAGCAGGTACTGGCCCGGCACAAGGCCCAGGGCCGCGACCTCGTCCCGATCTGCTAAGCTCCCGCGCGCTGAGCTTTGGCCTGCTGAGCTTTGGCTTGCAGAGTTTTGGTCGGCCCCATTTTGACTCGCCGGTGCGTACCGCTGCAGGTCGGCTGCGTTATACGTGATGGTGATTTTTTCCGGAGCGATGCCGTAGCGACGCACCAGTTTGTTCTTCGAAAACTCACTCACAGAACAGACGATGCGCGCCCGCCGGGCGGAATGCCGCACCAGCAGCCGCGAACGCAGCCGGAAGAACCAGGTGAAAAACTCGGGAAAATCCTCGAACAAGATGTCGTGCACCGTAACGGCGCTCGCACAGCGCAGGGTTGGCGGAGCGATATATTGCGTGTGCAGCACATCGAGCCGATGCGTGGCGGCCAGCGATGGCAGCTGCAATAGCAATCGTTGCATGGAGCTCCGGTGCGGCATCGCGACAAAGGAAACGTTCGGCGCTGTCAGCCGCTCCACCGCCGCCGGGTTGCAGCGGGCCGTGTCGGCGAAGTAGACAAAGTCGACCTCCGGCAAAAGCCGGGACACGCGTGAAAACAGTTCCAGGCAATGCGTCCGCGAGCCCTGGTGCAGGCCTTCCAGCGTATGGAGATCGACGCCCACGTGACGGCGCAGCGTAGAAGTTTGCGGAACTCGGTCAGCGGTCATAGGTTCCCTCCATCATGGATGCGGCGCGCAGAGATGACCATCACCCCTGCGCGTCATAGGGACGGCACACGCTACGAGCGGGCATCGCGGGAGCGGACCAGTTGCTGCAAAAGCACGGCAAAATCCTTCACTGCCGAGCGCAGGCCGGAGGAGTACCGGACATACCTGCCGGTCGTAATCAGCTTGCCCCAATGCACCAACCCTTGCCATCCGCCGCCCTGCACAATGAGCCGGTCGCGAAAGAACGCCTGCTTCCCGGCAAGCAGCTGCAGTAGCGTTTCCATGAGCGGCGTCATGAATTGAGCTGGCGCAGTGGCCACGCCCGGCGCAGACGTAGCGTGGGTTCGCCCATCGCTACTGGTTTTTTGCTTCAAAATCTCGATCGCCGTGCCGAAACGCGCCAGTTCGCGCCGATAGAAGGCCTCATCCCGTCCGCGAGCCACGCGCCGATGCACGGCGACTGTCCATCGGCCCCCCACGCCCAGCAACTGGCTGGCGTGCTGGCGATACCGCATGGCAGGCCGTGGCAGGCGCGCGACCTGTCCCAGGGCGCTGCACACCAGACCGATCCACTCATCGTGCATCCAGCCGGCGGGCACGGGCAGCAGCAACGGCCGCAGATGCGCGGGAAAGGCCATTGTCGCCCCGCACAGCACGCTGTAGCGCGCCAGCACCGGTAAAAGATGGCCACCCCGCTCTAGTCGCCGCCGATCGCCGGAGCGCAGCGGCAAGCGCGCATACATCGTGCTGCCGAGGTCCTCCCCGGCAGCGCCGATCAAGGGGGCGTCGGAGTACACCAGGGCCACTTCCCGCGCCAAACTTCCTGCCGCAGTTGGCTCCCGTTCCAGCGCCGCAACGGTCATCGCCAACCGCTCCGGAAACCAAACATCATCCTGATCGGTGAGAACAACGATCTCGCACGTGCAAAGCGCAATGCACTTGGCAAAATTTTGCGCCGCCCCCAGCGTTTCTTCGTTCCGGAATAACCGCACGGGAAAAGGGGCGGACCGTTGAAACATTTCCAGTACACCGAAAGTTGTATCGGTGGAACCGTCATCGCAAACCACCACCTCTGCCGGCAGCACCGTTTGCGCGAGGATACTTTCAATCTGTAACGGAAGAAAACCCGCGCCATTCAAGGTGCACATCGCCACCGACACACCCGCGCCGGCTGAAGACGATGAAGGGGAAGAAGGGGAACGCTGCAAGCGGAGGACATGCCTTTCTCACCGGGCCGCGGCGGAGCGGCTGGTATGCTGAAAACTCACCTGACGTCTATGGGCGACTCCCCTATCATAGTCACTCCAGCAGCCGATTCGATCACAGATGCAGCCGCGGAACCCATTCTTGCCATGGGGGCTGCAATCGACACACCGGCGGTGACGGCAGGGGTGCCCCCGCCGCCCAGCGCGGCTCGTGTGTATTCACGAAATGTTGTCATCACCGGCATTCGGACAGCGGTTTTTGCCTGCGCCGGTGTGCTGCTGCCCTCGTTTCTGACCCATCGCCTCGCACCGGATGTGTATGGGGCCTGGACGCTGATCCTCCAAATCGCCGGCTATATCGGCTATCTCGAGTTCGGCATCCAGATTGCTGTCGCGAAGTACATCGCCGAATTTGCCGCCGTGAACGACACCGAGGGTTGCAGCCGGCATGCAAGCGCCGGCGTTGCGGTCACCTGTGGCAGCGCCGCCCTCGGCATCGCCCTCAGCTTTGTGTTCTCGCTGTTGATCCCGCGGCTGTTTCCCGGCATGTCGCCGCCCACCGCGCGGGACGTGGGCCATGGGGTGTTGCTGGTAGGCATCTCCGCCGCGATGATGCTGGCATCGTCGGCCTTTGCCGGCATCTTTTTCGGCTTGCAACGGTATGCGGTGCCGATGGGAACCTCGGTGGTAAGCCGTATCGCCTTTGTCGCCGTACTGATGGCCATGGTCCTGCGGCACAGCAGCCTGACTGCGATGGGCGGCGCCGTCGCCGTGGTGAATGTGTTGACCGCGATTGTGCAGATCGGCCTTTGGCGCGCGCTCGCTTCGCACATTCGCGTGGGAACCGCGATGATCGTCTGGCCGGTAGTCAAACGCATGCTGGCCTACTGCTCGGTGCTGGGCATCTGGACGGCGGGCATGCTGATCATTACCGGCCTCGACACCACCATCGTGGGCCACGTCGATTATCGCGAAACCGCCTTTTATGCCATCGCAGCCACGCCCATCACCTTTCTTTCCATGCTGTTGCAGGCCGGCCTCAGCCCCCTGATGCCCGCCACCTCCGCGATGAGCGTGACGCACGCCCCGGCCCGCCTGGGCGACACCCTGCTGCGCAGCACGCGCTATGCCTATCTCATTCTGCAAGCCTCCGGCCTGCCCTTGATCCTGTTCGGCTTCAGCCTTTTTTCGCTTTGGGTGGGGCCGGTGTATGCGCGGCATGGCCTGGTCCTGCTGCGCATTCTGGTGCTGGCGCATGTGGTGCGCAACCTGTGCGCGCCGTACGCCACCATGGTCATCGCCACGGGGATGCAGCGCCTGGCCACATGGGCCGGGGTGTCCGAGGCGGCGGTCAACCTCCTCACCAGCGTGCTGCTGGGTCTTCGGTTCGGCGCCGTTGGCGTGGCCCTGGGCACGCTGATCGGCGCCGTCGTCGGTGTGGCCGTGCACTTTATCGTCAGCATGCCCCGCACCGCTGCGACGCTGGCCGTGTCGCCGGGCACGCTTTTACGCAAAGGCGTGCTGCGACCCAGCCTGACTCTGCTACCCGCCCTTTTGCTTTTGCCCCTCTTCTGGCGACCTGTCGCTGTTCCCTTCACCGCCCTGTTTGTGCTGGGATGGGCAATCGCGACCGGGCTTTTATTCTGGCAATACGAGATTACCGGCGGCGAACGCACCGCGCTTCTCTCGGCACTGAGGCGTCCGTTACGCGGCTGAGGCTCCTCTGCCCTGAGACTCCTCTCGCACCCTTTATTCGTCATCTCGACCGGAGCAGGACAGCTTCACCGTCCTGCGAAGTGGAGAGACCTGCAGTTCCGCTAGCGTCAGAGCCATTGCTTCTAGGTGTAGGCATTCTTGCTTTTCAGCATTCCCTAGCGAATCTGCTGTTCAGGCCTGCAAAACTGCAGGTCTCTCCACTTCCGCGCTCTGCGCTCCGGTCGAGATGACACCGTGGGGCAATAGGTAAAACCGCTCCAGGCGGTATTCACCTATAACTTAGGGCTTCGGTATTACGTGGAAAACCGCCTAGGGCTCACACCCGAACAAGACCCGCGTCAAGCAGTTCCTCCGAAAGGGCGGCATAGCGGGCCGCCATGCCCCCGGTCGAATAATCCTCCGCACGAAACCGTTTCTGCGCCCTTTCTGCCAGGCGCAACCACTTTGCCGCATCCATCGCGAGCACAGCCGCCCGCAACGCTTCGGCATCGCTCGGGGGCACATACAACACCTCGTCCTTCGAAAAATAGGTGGCGATCCCACCCGTGTCGCTCGACACCACCGGCACCCCCAGGCTCGTCGCTTCCAGCGCCACCGTGATCCCGGAATAAAGGTTAGGCACCATGGGCACGACCACCAGGTCCGCCCACGCGTACCAGGCACGAAATTCGGTCATCGACGGATTCCGCGGCACCTGCAGGTTGCTGTGTTGCACGGCTGTGGCATCCTCGAGCCACGGGCAGATCACGACCAGCGCAAACCGCGCATCGCTGCCAAAAGCCGCCAGCAGGGTCGTCCAGTCGCGTGTCGGGTCGGACCCCATGGAAAGAAGGCGCATCGGCCTTCCGCCTTCCGCCGCCTGTCCTTCACCGTCTGCCACCGCCAGCTTCGCCGCGTGCGCCTTTGCTTCGATCCATGGAAAGGAATCCGTCGAAATGCCGAACGGCAACAGCCGGGGCGCGGTACCCGGTACCAGTTTCGCCACCACCGGCAGATACCGCTCGGAATGAAAGGTGAGCGCATCGGCGCGACGCAACAAATGGCGCAACAAGGCGCGCCGCATGGCCGAATACCCAGACCACTTGTTAAATAACCACACCGTTTGCGCAATCAACGGCACCCGTCGCATGCGCGGCACCACCGAGGGCAGCGCACAAACGGCTAAAAACTGGATCTCTTCCATCGTCCAAATGATGTCGGCGGCCGCGATCAGCTTCCGGTTGCGATACGCGTGGACGAGGTCGAAGCCAAGTACCCGCATCAACACACGCCGCAGAAAACGTACTGGGGCTGATTCCGGAGTGTCGGCAGAATAGGTCAACCGCCAGCCGAGCCGCTCGGCATGGTGAAAGCCGTAGGGGGTCTCGTCGGGCACCTCGCCACGTAGGTATTGCGCTCTGTACTGCGCCGCGTCCAGCCCATGTTTCAGGTGCACATGTGCCCTGCGCTCCACCATGAGCCGAGGCTAGCATAAAGCATGCCGTATGCCCCATAACCCATCCGGGGTAGGGCTTCGCCCATCTCCGCCGCATCCGTTCCCGGCAATCCATGCCCGCCCGTCTACCACTCTGTCATCTCGACCGGAGCACGACGGCTACTTGTCGTGCGTAGTGGAGAGACCTGCAGTTTTGCAGCGTCGGAACTACATAAGCAGAGATTCCAGGGTTTACCCCACCTGCCCCCTGAGCACCTTGGCTGCACCCGGCACACCGATTCGCCGCGCCGCGACCACCTGCTGCAGTTGTTGCACGGCGACGGCCTCGACCGCCGCCCGGCGCTGCGCATAGCTCGCCGTGGCCGCGCCGGCCAGAAACAAGATCGGAATCAACTCCCCTTTGTTGTAAATGCCGGTAATGACGCCCTGGGTAGCCGCCATCACCAACGGCGTCCACAAGAGCGCGAGGCCGGCAAACAGCGCCTCCCGATCCCGCAAACGCAGCGCCTGCCTGCCCAGCACCAGCAGTTGCAGCACCAGCAGCGCGAACAACACCAGGCCGGTGATGCCAGTTTTTACCAGCAGATACATATACCCGTTGTGCATGATGGGGATGTATTGAAATGCCCGCGCCGTGCTGAGTTGCATGGCAAATCCCAGATCGACCAGCGCCCCGCCACCGCCGCCAAAAATCTTTTCGGGCGCGGCATAGCCTTCAAAGGTCTTTGTGGCGCGATAGGCTTCATAGCCCCGCCAATTGTTATTGATGTCCTGAAATGTTTCATACGCGCGAACCTTCACTTCGGAACCGGAGTTCGCCACCTTGTTCAAGAACAGATCCAATGGACCCGAGCGCGCATTCAGCAGTCCAAAGGCGCCCGCGCCCAGCCCGATCAGCAGGAAAACCAGCCCCAAGCCACCACCCTGCACCAACCGGCGCAGAGCCGACCGGTAGCTTACCGTGCAGGCAACGCCCACCACCAGCGTCAAAATGTGGGTGCGCGAAAACGTGATGAGCACCGCCGCTGTCGACACCACATAGATGAACACACGAACGGCCTTCCGTCGGGTGATCCCGTCTTCCGGCAGCCCGGCGCGACGCGCGAGCAGCAGCAAAATCAAGGGCATCATGGGCACAAACGTGCCCGTACCGGTGATCTCCCGGTAGGCGTCGACGCTGGAAGCTGCGGCGAGCGCTTCTCGATTCAGCGCCGCATGAACCAGCGACAGAACCGCAATGCCGGTGCCCGCCAGCACCATCGGCTGCATCAGCCGTTGCCACTGCCCCACGCGCTCATACACCAGATACCCCACGGCCAGATACACGACTGGCAGCGTGAAATACCAGCAATCCTTCAGAAAATCCGGCAACGGATGGTTGTATACCCCATGCAGCATCACGGAAAACAACAGCAGCGGGAAGATCAGCAGGTGTGCCAGGGCCCGCGGCACGGCAAACGGCTGTGCACCCTGTCTTGCATCCGGCTGCGCACCTTGCCGTACGCGGCCCCACAACAACGTCAAGCTGAGCGCTACCGCCAGGCCGTACGACAGCGTTTCCGTGTACGGCAAGGAACTGCCGACCAGGTAGAGGCCGACGATCACCAGCAGAGCCATATGCCTTCCTGCCCCTACTGCCGATATAAAAATGCCGAAGCCAGCGCGACAGCAATGCCAAGCCCGCCACCCTTCAGCGCCGCCCGCATCTTGTCCGTGGGAATGAACACGATGTCGTCTGCCATCAGCACGGGATCAGGCCCCGCGTGGTGCACGGCATCGTAGTAGTTGAAGGGGATCTCGGTGCGCTTGCCATCCATCGTCCGCACAATCTCGGCCCTGTCCGTTATGCCCTCAAAGCCGGCACCACCGGCCATGGCCACCGCCTCCGCCGCCGTGGTCGGCATTTCGGTTTTCAATTTGTACACGCCGGTCAACTTGACCGCGCCGACGACGTACACCACCCCCACCGTGCCCACGGTGATCGTGTCACCGGCATACACCGGGATCAGCCCCACACGGGACAAAGCCGGGTCTGCCCCGAGGTTCAGGGTGAACGCCTGCGTCGCCCCGGCCCTGACACCGGGGTCCACACCCCCCGTCGCAGCCGGATCCGCGCCGGCGACTGTGGCTTCCTGATTCGAGCCTGGATTCGAGCCCGGATTCGCCACTGGGCGAATCAGCGTTACCGTGCGGCTCGCCACATCACGCAGCCCTTGCGCCTGTGCCAGCACGCTTAACAGGGTGGGCGAACCGAATGCCGGAAACACCCCGGGCTTGGTCACATCGCCGCTTACGGTGATCACCTGCGAAGGTCGCTCCAGCACCGAAACCTGCACATGCGGATCATTCACCATGCCGTCGTTCTGCAAACGGTGCGCAATGGCCTGCTCTGCCTGCTCCGCCGTGAGCCCGCCCACGGAGATCGACTTCACCAACGGCATACCCACGGTTCCGTCCGTGTTCAGCCGCGTTTTGTACTGGTATCGTGCAATCTCAAAGATCTCAATCTGGATCTCATCCCCGGGCAGGAGCGTTAGCGGCGGACGCGGCGCCGCCAACAGGGTGGCTACCACGTCCGAGCTGCCCGTCAATCCAACCGCAGGCGCCTGTTCATGCTGCGGGGCCGCTGCCTGGAACTGCCCGGACGCGGACCCCCCACCGAAAGCCGCACAAGCCCAAAGCAGGCCGCACCAAAGCAGGGTCAACGGCGTATTGCGAAAGCTAAAGCGCATCTGCCTCCGTCTGCTCGGCATACCGCTCGTAGCCGTAATAGCCATCCCGCCCGCCGTACTCGTGATATTCGACAGAATTTTTCCGGACGCCATTGAAGACAAACCCCGGCAGATGCGCGCCCACCCGCAGCAGAAGGCCACTCACCCGCGCGATCATCTTGCGGTTCGCCACCCCGTCGCGCACGACCAGCAGCACCGTTTCCACCATGGAAGCCAACGTGCTCGCATCGGAAATCGCCAGCCCCGGCGGCGCATCCACCACCATAAATTCATATTGCGCCGAAACCGAGGCAATCAGCGAGCGCATGACCTCAGAAGCGATCAGTTGTCCGGGCGAGGGCGCCGGCGGGCCACTTGTCAGCAGAAATAGGGTCGGTGCCGCAGACGTTACGTGCACGCACGCTTCCAGCGGCGCCGTTCCTGTCAAAACGCTGCTCAATCCTTTGCGATTGGATACACCGAAACGCCGGTGCTGCGTTGGGCGGCGCAGATCCACATCCACCAGCAGCACCCGCGCGCCGCTCTGCGCCAGCACACAGGCCAGGTTCGCGCAGACGGTAGACTTGCCTTCTTGCGGCATGGCGCTGGTGAACATCACACTGCGCGGCGGATGGCCCGGTTGCGCCAGCAACAGACTGGAGCGCAGCAGCCGAATGCCTTCGGTAAACGGCGACAACGGGGCGCGCAGCACCTCCAACCCGGGCGAAGGTCCCGGCGATCTCGCCTGTTCTGATTGGGCGTTGCTGTTGCGGAGGCCTTCCAAAGAGCCGGCCATCTTCCCCGGACCGCTACCCTTGCCTTCAAAACTCGGCAGAACCGCAAACGAGGGCAAGCCCATCTCCCTTTCCAGCTCGTCCACGCTGTGCACGGAGGTATCTGTGGCTTCCACCAGCATGGCGACAATGAACCCAAGCACCAATCCCAGCGCCAGCGAGATCGCCAGCAAAGCCAGCCGGCCATACCCCGTGGGCGTGACCGGCAAGGTCGGCAGATCCACCAGTTCGATCTCGCCCGACTCCAGCCCGGATACCACACCGGCCTCGCGCAGCCGCTGCGTCAGTCCCTCATACAACGTCCGGCTCGACTGATAGTCATGCAGCAGAATCTCGTACTGCACCATGTCATTGCGCTTTTCCGAAGCCGTCGTTTGCGCTGCCCGCAACGCGCTTTCGGTCATGCGCTGGTTGTTTGCCGCGGCTTCGTACGCAATCTTGGCCTGCTCCAACACCCGCGCCTGCTCTTTGCCGACGGCTGCGGTCGCCTCTGCCAGTTCGGCCCGCAACCGTTTGGTTTCCGGATAATTCGGCCCAAACTGCTCGCTGACGTTGGCATACTGCGATTGCAGCTGCGCTTCTGCAGCGCGCAAGGTTTGCAGCAGCGATCCGGCCACCTGGCCCTGCGTCGCCGACGACAACAGCGGCGGTCCGCCTTCCACCAGATCCGGTCGCTCATCCTGCAGGATGCGGTAGCGCGCTTCCGCCGTAATACGCGCGATATTGGCCTGTTCGTTCGCCTTGGCCAGGTCCTCGAGCTGTGACGTGACGATGTTATGTGTATCGTCGAAACCCACCACCCCGAGCCTGCTTTGCAGGTCGACGAGCTTCTGCTGGTCTGCCAGAATCTGGTTTTTCAGATCATTCAGCTGCGTGCTTAAAAACTGCCCGGCGCGCTGCGTGGAGCTGAACTGCGTTGTGAAAATCCGCTCCACATACTGGTTCATGAGCGTGCTGACGATCTGCATGGACAGCAGTGGCGAGGTGCTCGTGCAACTGATGGTGATCGTTTCGGTTTTCGGGATCCGCTCGACCTTGATCATGCGCGTCATCGCGCCCAGAACGCGCGCCTGTACCGCAGGGTCGTCCATCGATGCGTGCGGATTGGCCTCTTTGCCCGCAACCGCCGGGTTCGACGCCAGATGCAGCTGCTCCGCTACTTTTGCATACAACGATTTACTCTCGAGTACCGACACTTCCGACTCGATCCGGTCGTCGATGTCCATATCCGCCGGCGATACATCGTTGTTCTGATACCGGAACCGGTTCGTCGTGCCCGCCCGGACCTGCAACGTACCGCTCGCCAGATATTTCCGCGGTCGTGTGGCTAAAAACAGCCCCGCCAGCAAGGCGCAGGCAAGCACCGCAAACAGAATGCGACGCCGACGCAACAGAATGCGCCACAACGACACCAGGCTGATGTCGTTATCGTCGACGCCGAACCGCCCCTGCGGCGGCGGGTCGGCCCAGCGCGGAACTGGCGGAGAAAGTGGAGCGTTGGGCATCAATCGTTTCGGGGCCGCATATTGTCGTTCACCATGGCCTTCGCTGTGATCACGTTTCCGAATGCAAGCCGCAGTCCGGATAGGTGAAACACGCTGAGTCTATCGCGCTCCCGGTATCCGCGAAATACGCCATGGGTTGTAGAACACGGAAAGGCACAGTCCCAATCCGATACAAAAGCCGCAGTCGCTGAGCGGCCCGCTGCACCTTCGGCCTTTGCGAGGCATGCCACGGCACCGGATCTGTGCATCGCAAACGGGTTCCTCGCTTCAGGCGAAACGCTCCAACAGGCGTTCATAGTCCTGGTGCACACGCCATAACGGAAACATGCGCGCATGGCGCTCGATCGAGGCCTGGCGCATGCCGTGCAGTTCTTCCGGATTGCGCTCCAACGCGGATAAAATCTCTGCCAGTTCAGCTTCTTCTGCAAAGTACTTTGCCCTTGGGCCCGCCACCCACTCATTGAAGCGGTTTCGCTGCGCCACAATCGGGCTCCCATTCGACAGCGCCTCCACCAACGACGGATTCGTGCCGCCGACCCGGTGCCCGTGCAGGTAAAATCGGGCGAAAAACCGGAGAGCATTCACAGTGGGTTTATCGTAGATCGCACCGGGAAAAATTACCTCTTTGCTCGCCTCTGCCAAGACGCGGCGGTGATACTCGTTCTCGTCAGGTTTGAATTTCCCGAGAACCATTAACGGGTATCCGTGCGGGCTCCTGGAAAAGGCACGCACAATCTCCAGAATCGAGTTTTCCGGCTCCGGCCTTGCAATGCACAAGGCAAACTGGTGCGGTGCCAGCCCGTATGGGGCGAGCAAATCCGCCTCGGCTGCCTCGATCGCATCCGCACCATACGGAATGACCGTCACCTTTCGGCTCGGCACGAGTTGTTGCAGGTGCTTGCCGATCTCCGGGTGGTCCGCAATCAGGTGCGTTGAAAGCTTGGCGCCGAAAAACTCGTTGCAGCGCAACCAGAACTTTTCCAGCCGCGACCATTTTTCCCGCGCCCACTCGATGCCGTCCATGTTCATCAACGTGTGCCGGCCGGAAGCGGCATACAGCAGGCTGAAGACCGCGGTGTTATAGCCGAGCGTCAAAATAACGCCGTCGCGCGACCGCGCATGACATGCGGACCGCCAATCGAACAAAATCGTACCGCGCGGGCCATGGGGCACGTAAAAATGCACGCGCTCGATGCCGCGCCACACATCTTCACCGACAGCCTTTGGATCGTCTGCCTGGCAATACACGGTGACTTGATGATCGCGCTCGGTCAGGTACAGCGCCAGGTGTTCCGCAAAAGTTTCAAAGCCGCCATGCTGCGCGGGAACCCCGCGGGTGCCTAAGATCCGTACCTTCATCGGCACACCATCGCGGAGTTCGCCGCGCCAGAACCATTCGCCGCGGGTGAACCGCATGCCCGTAGCGGCACGGCTCGGCAGGCCGGGACGGTTCGGCGCTTGGCCGAGTTCCTGCCGGCCTTTTTCTCTCCCCACAAGGGAGCTCGCCGGCTCGGGGAGATCCCGTTCCAGGGGTGGCGCTGATTGTTTTCCGTCAAAGCTACCAAAGCAAATCCATACCGGCTAAAAGGGTCCCATACGCTGCATTCTTCTTCACCACGTTGCCGCTCACCACTCCATTGCCACTGTTTTGTAAAGGCGCTCTGCGTCGCCCTGTTGCTTGCCCATCGGGTTTCTACCTTTAATGACTTCCCATGCTTAGCGGAACGTGTTCAACGAAACGTATCCAACCTGGGCAGAACATCTGCGGACATAAAGGTTTCGTAAGCTTTTACCCGTTCTACCACACCTCGATGAACCTCAACCCACAAACGCGGTGGCCGTCCCTGCCCTCATATGCCACAAACAGGTGATTGCGTTCGGGCGCCATATCAAAGCATTCCGACACACTGCACGGTGGCACGCTGCGGACTGCGCGGGTCCGCATTGCGGACCTGCACCTCCAGATGATCTGCGCTTTGCTCAACAATGCCCTCCACCCGCACCACCGCCTTCGCGCCCACCGTCAAGCAGGATGCGGTAAAGTCCGCCGAGGGAAACGGCGTGGGGCTCCAGGCAACAGACACGGTCGCCGTACCGCCTGGGGCGATGAAGTCAGACATCCCCATCGCCTTGCGCCATCCAGCGTTGCTACCGGCATCGGCGATGGAGCCGGAGGGCCGACCTGCCCCGCCAAATCCCGCCCGTGCACCGATGGTGCGCCCGGTATGAGCCGTAGCCGCCGTAGGATCACCGCCATTTTGCAATGTGCCGACCGCCGCCACCAACGCCCCGGGCGGCGCGACGACAAGGCCATCCGGCGGCGCAACTCCCCAGGCGAGCGTATTGTGGGCGAACGTGACCCCCGCATCTTCCTTTGCCGATGCCAGCTTCAAACACCATCCTGTGCCGTTTTGCCGGTCATAACAGCTGTTCGCAAGGTAATTGTGGTCAAACGTGAAGCCGCGCACGCCTTTGGCGCCCAAAGTAGCCACCCTTTTGGCATTCTCGATCCAGCCGTCGGTGAAGCGGATAGCCGTACCGCTGCGAACGTCCAGACAGCTGTCCACCCACTCGCAGGTGACACCCTCAAACCGCACCACGCCTGCACCGTCTATCAGCACGCCATTGCCCAGCTGGCTATTGATCGCTCCATGGATCTGCCCGCCGGAAAACGTGATCTGCGCATTCTGCCCCACCATGCGCAGTCGATAGCTGTCCGGTGGCGGTCCGACGCCGGGCGCCCCCCGGGCAGTCTGCAGTTCCATGTCTTCGAAGAACAGAAATTGGTTCGGGTGCATGTACTCACCCGTCCCGCCTTCGAGCGTGAACTCGTCTCCCCAGAAACCGGAAAGCTGCACGTGGGCGAAGGTGGACTGCCACAGGCCGCCGCCGGCCTGTCCGCTTCCACGCGCTTTTAGATAGAACCCGCGCTGGGCCAAACGGGCTTCCTTGGGCGGTGGCAGATCGCCTTCCGTGCCATTGAGCGCCAGGCGGCTTATCGAGACGAACTGCACCGGGCCGTCGTCGAGGACCACACAATCACGGACCGACGGCGCACACACCAGAGCGGCCAGTTCGGGCGCTCCTCCTTCGACGCTCATGTGACTGCGCAGAGTGAGCGGATGGCCGGCAAACAGAAACTGACCCGCAGGAACCCAGCAGACCAGTCCACGCGCCGCGCTCGCATCCCAGCAACGCTGGATGGCGTCGGCGTTATCCGTACCGATGCCGCCCGTGGGTGCGTCCAGCGAAGTCGAGGTTTCGTCCAGCAACGTCGCGCTCGCCCCATTGGCGGCTACGGCCACAATCTGCGAACTGACCGAAGCCGGAACACCATCCCGGCTCGTGAGCCCTATCACCAGCTTGCCCACATCGGCGGCGGAAAACGTCGCGGCTTCTGCCTTCACAGCACGCGAACCGGCCTTGAACGAAAGATGGTTGACCGGTCGCAGGTCGCCCACTGCGCCAAAGCTTGTCGCTAGCAACACTGAAGGTGGTTGTGGCGCGTGCGCCGTTCTTTGCGATGTCTGCGCGCCCGTGCTGAAGGCGAAGCACCAAAGCGTTAGAACAACCGTGCACACAGCGCGCTTTGTGTACGCAAAATATGTCAAAGCCGTGCGGGCTGCGCTTGCTTTCATTGCAGTATCGCGTCTTTCTGCTGTGCTGTGATGCGGCCCACCTCTTCGGCTAACGGCAACGGACGCCGCGTGCTCGGCTTGGGCGCCAGCGCCTTCCAACTCCGCAGCACATCCCAAAAGCGCGCGAACTTCTGTTGATACGCGGGCTTGCGAGTCACCGTTGCCAACAAGCCAAAAACCAGCAGCCGCGGCAACAGGCCGAGAAAAAGAACCAGGTCGGCGCGGCGTTGGATGCTGCGGCTTGATGAGGACGCATGAAAACGCCTGTATCCCGCATACAGATAGCTCATGCGCCCCACGTTGTAGCCGCCGAAATGCAGATACATCAGCTTCGCGCATTGCACACTCAACAGACCGCGTTGCAGGGTATGCGCGCAAAACTCTACATCCTCGGTGTACATGAACCCGCTTTCATCCATGCCGCCGACTCCTTGCCAATTGCTGCGCCGCGTGAGCAGAAAGGAACCCTCCACCCAGTCATGGCGAAAGGCCGCAAGCGCCGGGTCCCCATAGGGTCGTGCGAAAGGCCTGCTCCATTGCAGGGTGAACTTCCACAAGCGCCAGGGCGCGGGAAAATGTCCCGTATTGGCGCGCAGTTCGCCTTGACCGCCGTACATGCGCGCGCCCACAACGCCCAC
The DNA here is from genome assembly GCA_964246645.1 of uncultured Acidobacteriaceae bacterium. Taxonomy (GTDB): domain Bacteria; phylum Acidobacteriota; class Terriglobia; order Terriglobales; family Acidobacteriaceae; genus Granulicella. Next base: position 22,989 of record CAXTRN010000002.1, on the reverse strand, counting down.
CTGCGGTTCCTGCTCGAGGATGCGCAGGCCCGGAGCGATGTCGGTGAGCAACACGGTATCGCAGTTCAACAGCAGCAAAAACTCGCCCCGTGCGTGACGTGCAGCGGCGTTGTTGCCACCGGTGAAACCAAGATTTTTCGCACTCTCAAACACCCGCACCCACGGGTACGCTTTGCGCACAAATGAGGCTGTGCCATCCGTGGAACCGTTGTCTACCAGAATGACTTCGAAGGGCACGCCGATCTGCTTCTGCAGCGACTCAAGACACCCCTCCATGAAAAGCCGCGAGTTATAGGAAACCAGCAGCACGGAAACATAAGGGCTTTCGCATGCACCGATGCCGATGCCGCTATGCATATTCACCCCCGGCCATGTGGTTGGGCTTGTACATCCATCGGGTCACCAGTTTTTCGCACCTGCATGTTACGCTTCGCTGCATCCTTGCAGCATATCGCTCAGCCGCTACCCCAGAAATCCCAGATCGGTTGTAGAGAACCCGGCGAGAGTCGGAAATATCGCTCCCATCCCGCTTGCGCCCACGCCGAACCACTTTGCGAGCGTGGCCCCATACTGGCTGCTCGCCGTGGTCGGAATCCAACGGCCATTGCCACCGGAATCATCAGGCCCTCCAAGAGCGAGCGTCGGAAAACTTCCATATATCGAGGCACCCTTCACAGCCCCGCCCAGAACGAGATGATGCGATCCCCAGGCATGGTCCGTGCCATCCACCGAATTCGGCTGCAACGTACGGCTGAACTCACTCATGGTGAAGGTCGTCACATTCTTGGTCAAACCAAGCTCCACGGTGGCTCCGTAAAAAGCGACCAGCGCATCGTTCAGGTTTTGCAGCAGCGATGCCTGCGTTTCGAGTTGACCGCCATGGGTGTCGAAGCTGCCCAGGTTGCAGAAAAAGATCTGCCGCCTGACGCCCAACGCCGCGCGAATCTGAAGGATTTGTGCCGCCTGCTGCAACTGCCTGGAGATGCCGGTCACTGGAAATTTCGTTTGCATCGGCTGCACCGATTGCGCGGCGCCGGCCAGTGCGGACGCGTACCGGAAAGCATCGCTTGTGATTCGGTTGTCGGCCTGCACCAGCGAAACGCCGCTATCAAAAGAAAGCAGCGCCTGCTGTGCCGCCGCGCGCGTCCCGCACAGGTCGCCCGCCGAACAGGTTCCTGTGCCGAACTGCCCCGGGTTCACGGTCAGGGCGCTCGTGGAAACGCCATCGCACAACAGCGCATCCCCGCTGAGCGAAGTGATCATCGGAATGCCGGCATCTGGGTTGTATACCTGGCTCAAGCTGTCGGCGATACGTCCCGCCCAGCCGCTGTGCAACTCGCTGCTGCTACCCGCGTTTTGCCATTCCTGCTGTTGATCCAGATGGGAGAAAAGGTTCCATGGCGCCGCGCCGCCGCCAAGGTACTGCGCCCGCGTAAGCGGCTGGACGAGTGTGCCTACATTCACCACCGCCGCCGCCGCGCCACTATCCATCAGCGACCGCACCCCACCGAGGCTGGGGTGCAAGGCGAAGCCGGGCATCGCCGCCGAGGGCAGCAGGTTTGCTTGTGCGAGCGCCATGGGACCGCGGGCCGCCGCATATCCCGCATACCCGTCCCGGTCGAATGGAACGATCATGTTGTTGGCATCGTTGCCGCCGCTTAGAAAAATGCAGACAAGCGCCTTGTAATCATCACCCGCGGCACTGTTGGCCGCATTTTGGGCGAAGGCGTTGAGCATCCCCATCGAGCCCAGCCCGGCCGCGTTTCCCGCTGCCAGCAACGCTGCCGACCGAATAAAGCTGCGCCGATTCACATGCATATTCACTTCCTCAATGGCTGATCTTGTACTGCGACGAGGTGATGACCAGATAGAGAGCCATCTGCACCTCACTTCCCTTATCGGCAGCGGACGCAAAAACATTAGCCGATAAAACATCAACAAGGGTGGACCGCATTTCCGCGGTCATCTGGCCATGGAGGTACATCGTGTCGAGCAGGTTCACGAGTGTCTCCGGGGATTGCGCCGCGGCTGCATACAACGGGCTGCCGGGACCGAGGTTCACCGTCATTTGCCAGAGTCGATTGGTGGCGACCAGGTCCGCGAAGCTGAGCCGGGCGGCAATCGACGCGGTATTTTCAATGCCGAACTCGGGCGCATTAAGCATTGTCTGAGGAATCACGTAGCCGGGAGGGAAAAATCCGAACACACTCGGTGCGTTCATCGGGAACTGCCCCATGGTGTTCGCCTGCCAGAGCAGAAGGGTGTACGGCCAAGGGGTCGTCGGATCGGCAGGATTTGAGGTGAACCCCACCGCGCGCAGCACTGACGCCCCATACAGCAACGGCTCGCGCAGATGGCCGCCATCGAAGCCCGCGTCCGTGTCACCGGCGCGCGCCTCGGGATCGAGCAGGATGGCCCGCAGCACAGCCTGGAGGTCGCCGCGCACCCCAAACCCATTGTTCACAAAAATTCCTGCCACACGCGCGACATATGCCGGGCTTGGGTGACTCGACACAAGGTGCTGAATCAGCTGCCGTGCCACGAAGGGTGGCAGATTCGGGTGTTGAAAAATGCTATCCAACGCTTCTTCCAGATCCTGCCGAGCGCTTTGGCCGGCGGGCAAAACCGTTCCATTCAGCAGAACCTTCGCCGCGGCATCATGTTGCTCGTCCACCGCACCCATGGGCAGATCCATCCGGCCCTGATATACCGGAAAACTTACCGGCGCCTGCCCCGGTCCCGGCACGTAGGTCCATCCTGTGAACGCCCGGGCAAAAGCTTGCACCTGCGCCTGCGTGTAGCTCGGCATCTGATTGCCGTTGCTATCGGTTTGCGGTGTGCCGTCCGCATTCAGCAAGACGGGGCCGATGGAAAACAGCTGCAGATTTTCACGCGCGAAGTTCTCGTTGGCGATGCTTCCGGCCGGGGCCTTGGCGCTGTTGGCCATATTCAAGAACTGGCCCATGGCGGGTGAAAGCACCATGTCTTCCATGAGCCGACGCCAGTTGCCGAACGCGTCCTGCAGCAGCAGGTTGTAAAAAAACGTCGTAGCACGCCCGCCCGTGGCATCGTTGCTGATTACATACACATGGCTAAGGGCAAAGGCCGTGCGCTGACGCAGCTGATCGGGCGCTGTCAGCGCCGCGCCCCACCACTCACTGCCCCAGCAGCTATCCTGGCTCAGGCTCGGGTCTTCCGCCACATATTGCGCCGACAAGGGGTCTGGGATAGCTGCCAGCAAGGTCGGCGGCAAGGCAAATTGCTCGTCGAGGTAAGCATTCAGTCCCTTGGCTTGCACGAAGGAAAGGTCCGTTGCTGTCGGACCAAAACTGGCTTGATCCAGGAATCGCGCCGCCGTTGTTACAGGCACGGACAGCACGGGGGCACTGCCTGTCGGCGCACCGAAATTTGCGCTGCCGGACGATCCCGTCGTGCCGCTTAACGATCCACCATTTGTTCCGCTAGTCCCGCTGGTCCCGCTATTACCGGCGCTGCCAGAAGCTGACCCGCCACTGCCCGCCGTGCCCGCCGACGAGGTGCCGCCCGAGGTGCCGGTCGCCGTGCTCGTCCCTGAGCTATTGCCAGCTGTCCCGGCACTGGCTGTTCCGCTGCTGGATGTTCCGCTGCTGGATGTTCCGCTGCTGGGCGCCGCCGCCGCACCGCTCGCGACGTTTCCCTTGCTGCCCGCCACGCCGCAGCCCACCACGGCCAGCACCGCACCCAACACGCCCAAGCACGTCCACCGCCGCATACCCACTCTCCTCTACATGGAGAAGATCGGCGGAAATTCCTAACTCTTTACGAGTGTCCGGAAGTGCAACAGCACCGGCGGTGCCTCAACGATCAACGGTCCCCAGGGACAATCGCGTACAGCAGCCCGCCCTCGGTCCACTGCCGGTTTTCACCCCGGTCCAGGCGTAAGGACGAGCTTTCCCCGAGGTCACGCGTAAAAATTTCTCCGTAGTTGCCCACGCTCCCGAGCACCGCTGCACCCCAGTGCGGATCGAGGCCCAGCAGCGTGCCCGTTCCATACCGCTGCCCAAGCAATTGCTGCACAGCCGGTCGCGGATCGTTCCCCAACGAGCGCGCATTCGCCTGCGTCACGCCCAACGCTTCCGCCGCGATAAGCGTTTCCACCGTCCAGCCCACGATTGCGGCAAGCCGGGCATCATCACCGGCAACCGCGGCGGCCAGCGGGTCCTGCCGAATCAATTGCGGTAGAACGGTGAGATCCTTGGCTCGTCGCGCGTCGATCGCGCGGATATTGGCCAACTGGGTAACATCGCTCGTGATCGCATCGCAGTTGCCGGTAAAGAACGCGGCCTCCATCTCGCCCGCCTCTGAAAAGGGGTACCACGTGTAGCTCACGCCATGGGCTTCCGCATAGGTGTGCAAACCGGCTTCAGCGATGGATCCGGTGAGAAAACATACCTTCTTGCCGGCCAGATCGAGCGGCGTATGCACCGTCGGGTTGTTCGCAATCAAAAAACTTTGACCGTCATAAAGGGTCGGCCGCGTAAACACCAGCCCCTGCGCCGTATTTGACACGGTAACGCTGGCCGAAGCCAAGAGGTCTACCTCGCCGGTTAACAGGGCTTTGGCGGCAGCGGGTTCATCCGGATAGCTTTTCACCACCAGCCTGGCGCCGGAGCCGAGCACCGCGACCGCCACGGCCTTGCAGATGTCGATATCGAAGGCCGCGCGATTGCCATGATCCTCCGCCCGCGAATAATCTTCCTCTTCTTTGGAAACGCCGCAAGCAAACGCATGGGCCGCACGAATGCGGTCAAGCACCGGATGCGGCAGAGGCGCAGGCGCTTTCGCGGCAGCCGGCGGTGCCTGAAGCTGTGCCTGGGCCTGGATTGTGGCCTGAGCCTGAGCCCGCATATCGACCGTCATATCCGGCGTCAAGCAGCAAAGGACGAGCAGCGAGAACAAAACGAAGCGGCGATGTACACCGGAAGCGCGCAAAGATTGAACAAACCTCATGTGATCTGGAGCATACCGCTCCGCGAACGTACTCTCGACGGCGAGAAAAACGCATCGCCAGACCTACCGTTCCACGCCATGTTCCACGAACCGGCAAGTCGCTGCGATACACCGTTGCCAGGCCGCCTGCTCTGCTCAAAGCGACAGAGCCACGACAGTTTGCACGGTCAAAGCCGGCATGGTCGAAACCATGCCGGCTTTTGAGCTATAGAACAGCTTTTGAGCTAGAACAGCTTTGAGCTATAGAACAGATGGATCAGCTTACGGTGTCCAGTTTCCGGAGGTCGGGACTCCAGGCGTCGATCCAGGCCGCGGGTTGAAGTCCACCGGCACGGGATTCGGCATGCCGTGATCGGTGGGCTCGATGTTTAAGTACTGGCAACCGTTGTTATTCAGCTGCGGAAAGACGCTGAAGAACGAGTCCGGCAGAATTGCGTAGCTCGCCGGGAGCGCCGGCGCGGTACCCATCAGACGGTTGTTATCAAACGCCGTAAACAAGTTGCCCACGCCGGGAACGCCTGCATCGGCCGGTCCAAGGTACTGCTGGCCGTAGGTCGTCATGCCCTTCAGACGCGCCTGCTTTTCATCCGGCAGGTCGGCCAGGGGTTTAAGACCATAAAGCAGATCGATAAATTTAATGATGGAACTGTGCTCGGAAGCCTCATGCGAGACAGCATGCACCACGCCGTAGGGCGAAAGGATGATCGTCGGAATGCGCGGCCCCTGATCGAGTGGCTGGCCGTACGGATCGTAGTTGCGAATCACCTCAGGCGCATGGTCGTACAAACCGTCGGTTTCGTCATAGGTGATAATGATGGCGCTTTGCGACCAGTAGGGGCTACGCGCAATCAGGTTAACCTCAGCCGCCAGCAACGTGCTCGCGATCTGTAGGTCGGAATACCCCGGATGATCGTCGTCTCCCGCAAACGTGGTACGCAAGGCCGGGTTCGGATCGACCGGGAACAGGTTCTGGATGTTGTTATATCCGCCGCGAAGATAGAAAACGCCACCACCCGCCGGCAGTTTGCCTTGCGAGATATCACTGTAGGCATCTGTCAGACCATGAAGATGCGACGTGACCTGCGGATTGTTCGACACATAGCCGAAATACTGCGGACCGTTATGGTGCGCGATGTAGTCGGAGTGCGTCGCCGCGCCGGCCTCGGTGGCTTCATGATCGTACCCCTGCTGGTACCAGCCCCAGTTTGTCGGCTGCACACCGCTGCCGGCGATCTCTTTGATGTCTTTCTCGATATCCGTGAGATCGGTCTGCGGCTGTGCATCCTGTGAAGTGATCGCCTGGATCTCCGACCCCATAAACGTCAGCGGCAGGCTGGCAAAGGTCAGGTTTACCTGTGGGTTCGCGGCAGGTGGGTTGGCCGGCTGCTTGCTGCCGTAGATATCCAGTTGCGATCCCCAGAACGGGTCGCCGTCCGAACCGACCGGCACGCCGTTGCCGCCGATCGATCCAAAGGCCTTTGTGCTTTGCTCGGGGTGCTTCACCCATTGCGTTTCACCGGATTGCCCTGCAACCATCGCAATCGCATTCGGCGTTGAGGCCGAAAGGACCGTCTGGTGGAAGTTATCGAACAACGTGAACCGGTCCGCATAGTTCCACAGCACGGGGGCGGCGTTGCAATCCACGTGGCCCATCACCAGTTCGCCCATCTGCTTCTGCGCCAGTGTCGGCACGCGGTTGGGCACGCCGTTGGTCAGGGTCACGCCTTCTTCGGTGATCGCGTAGCCGTCATTCTTGGTCACGCCATTCTGGACGTCGATCTTGGTCTCATATGCCGTGTGCGCATGGTTCACCGAATCCGTATCCTGCGGATAAATCGGCACTGTTTTTCCATTGGCGGCCGTTACCGTGAACGGAATGCGGAAAGGCGAGATCGTACCGACCGTGCCGTCGGTATTGACGAGCGGCTGCACAAAACCGGGGGTATTAGCCGCCGACTTCGAATACAAGCCGTCCGCGCCGGGATAGGTGCCGAAATAAAAATCGAACGAGCGGTTTTCCTGAAACAACACAAAAACGTACTTGATATTTTTTTGCAACAACGCAAGCTTTTGCGCTTGGGTGAGGTTGGCTTCGCCGACCGCTTTGATGGTCATGGCCGCTACCGCTGAGCTTGACTTCGGCGCGATAGTGACGGCGGACGATGTTTGCGCTGCGGGTGCCTGCGCCACGCCCATGCCCGATTGCAAGGCAAGGGTGGACGCAAGCAACACGGCAGCAGGACTTTGTTTCTTCAGCATGGGCTCTCCGGCTTTGCAGCGCGCCCTGCCTTCTGGACACGGTCTGCAAGAGTTGGCAATGGCACTTCGGGTACAGGCCCATTCCACTGAAGTTGCATGAACAAGAGATCAATAGCCGGAGAACACTCGCACAAAGCGGGAGCAGCGCTTCGCTTCTTACACGTTCGTGGGCGGCACCGCGCCTTCGCGCTCCACGGTCAAAACATCCCGCTTTAATTCCACGTTGGCGGTGCGTTCGGTTGTCGTGGCTACCTGGCGCACACGTACTTCTTCCACTACAAAATATTCGCGCGCCACTACCAGCCGCTCTTCCACCAAGGGATACACCATCGTGTCACCCTCCTGCCGCACCTCCGGGCGTTCCGCATAGGCTTGGCCGACCGGTACGCGGTCCACCTCCCAGCCGATTCGCCTCAACTCCACCGTTGCGCTGTCAGTGAAGGTTTCGACATCGCGGTGCAGACGCACGGTTCCGGTCGTTACCGTCCTTTTCCCAACGCGAATCTGCTCTTCCGTCAACGGAATGACCTGCTCCCGCTGCCCTGCGCCTTGCCCCGCGCCAAGCTCTGCGCCTTGCCGCGCGCCGAGTCCTAGGCCTGCCGAGGCTTCCATTGCCGAGCTGAAAGCGGTATCCGCTCCGGCCTTCGGCGCTATCTCGGGCAAACCCGCGATGAGCAGCTCTGTCGGGATAGCAATCGAGCGGCCCGCACCCATATGCAGAACGGTCTGCGGCCGCAACACATCGAGCTCACCACTTACCTGCAGTTCATTCCGCTGGCCGAGGGCGTTTGTTGAAGCGAATTCCTGTTCCGAAGGCATATGTACTCCAATAAAACGTCAAGAAACAAAACGGGCCCGGCATCGTTGGCCGGGCCCGCGGTATGGCCAAAGGCGTTAGTAGCTGCCGCTGCCCGTGGTCTTGGTACCTGTGGTGCCCGTGGTACCTGTGCTGCTGTAACCGGTTTCAGTTGTCGTGGTCGGCTCGACCTCGATTTCGGTGTGGCGCACGGTATCAGTGACCTGCTCGGTGCGGTCCGATGCCTGTTTACCCACCAACACTTCTTCGACAACGCGGCTGCGCTTGCCGACGACTGCTTCTTCGCCCATCGCCGTCACTTCGATCGCACCGGTGCCGGTGGTGAAGTCCGCTTCAGTTGCTGCACGATTGACCGGGCGACGATCTACCACCACACGCTCGTCGTGCAAGCTGATGCTTTCGCTCACCGGCTCGGATACGACGCGCGAGTAAATGCGAACGCCACCGCGCTGCACCTCACGCTTACCTACCTGCAGCTCTTCCGCGACAACCGGAATCACCTGCTCGCCCGCAGCGATGCTGCCGGCGTAGCCCGCGCCGGTATTCGCCGTCCCCGTGTTTGCGGTTCCGGTGTAGCTGCCGCCAGTAGTCGGCTCAAGCACAGCCACGTCTTCCGCACCTGTTCCGGTGCCCATGCTGCTGCTGGAACCGCTGCCGTAGCTACCGCCGCCGTAGCCGCCTTCGATGTCTGAAGCGCCGTTCTGGTACAGAAGATCGGCCGTCTCTTCTGCTTGCTCATCGGGAACGGTCACGGCCACCAAGGCCCCGCCGTTATTCACACCCGTCGAGTAGGAGTTATGAGCGGTTTCATCACTTCCCGACAGGGAGCTGAAAAAATGTTTGATCTTGCCGCCCACGGAATCCTGCTCGGAGCCGGTACCTTCGTAGCCGCTCTTGTAGCCTTCGCCACCCTGGTCGATCACCGTTACGTGCTCGGAAGCAAAACCCTGCGAGGTGAGTGTTGATTTCACCTTATTCGCTTCGGCCATAGTCTTGTAAAGTCCGACGACTGTTTTCATAGATCACCCTTATTGCGCTGTGGAGCGCTATTTGCCGTTATCGGCGGTTACTGTTGTTGAAAAAGTTCGACGCGACGGTTATCCGCCTTGCCTGCATCGGTGCTGTTCGTGTCCACGGGGTTCGCAGGACCGAAGCCCTCACCCGTCAACCGCGACTTATCAATCCCTGCTGCCACAAGAAATTGCTCCACGGTGTTGGCACGCTGCTGAGAAAGCGGGATGTTATGCGGATCCGTTCCCGTGGCATCGGTATAGCCTTCCACCCGGATGTGCACATTGGGATTTTGCTTCATATAATCAGCCGCTTTTTGCAGCATTGCCTGGCCATCGGGCGTCAATGTCGCCTTGTCCGTGTCGAAATGCACCGCGCCCAGATCCGGCATGCCGGAGGTCGCTGCCGGTGCCGAAGCGGTCGCTACCGGCGTCGCCGGGGCGGCGGCATCCGTGGCGGGTTGCGCACGATGGTGCAGCAGGAACCATGCCAGCAACGCCAGCAGAAGCAGCAGGGGCAACAGCCAGGCCCAAACCGGGATGCCTCCCTTTTTGTCCTCATAAACTTTTACGTGTTCAGTCGCCATAAAACTCTCCGTAATTGCAAATCCGTGGTCAGCAAGGTTGAATGATCGTTGAACAAAGGTGAATGCAGCATCCGGCACGGGCGGTTTAGTAGCCCTGACCGGTGCCTGTTCCCTTGGTTCCCGTAACGGTGCCCGTCGTCGATGTCGAGGTTTCCACCGGCTCCACATCCACCTCGGTGTGGCGCACCGTGTCGCGTACGGTTTCAGTGCGATCGGTTTCTTCCACGCCGACGCGTACTTCTTCGACCACGCGAGCCACCTTGCTCACAACCGGTACTTCTTCTGTTTCTGTCAGCTCAATGGTGCGGCTCGCTGCGGTAAAATCCGCATCGGTGACGGCGCGATCCACCGGCCGGCGATCGACCACTACATGCTCTTCATGCAGGTTGACCGACTCAGAAACAGGCTCTTCGACCGTGCGACGGAACACGCGCACACCGCCACGCTCCACCTCGCGCTTGCCGACCACCAGGTCTTCCGCAACCACCGGCACCACGGCGCCTTCGGCAGCCATCACGCGCTCGCCGGCTCTTGCATCCGTTTGGACCGGAGCGGCCACAACAGGAGCTGCCGCGAAAGGTGCCGCGCCGCCAAGGTTTACATCCTGCTCATCGATCTTGTTGGCGCTGAACTTGTGAAAGATACCTTCAATCTCATCGCTGCGATCCTCAGCAGCCTCCAAGCGAACCACCACGCCGCCTGCAACGACACCATCTTTAAGATGTTTGAGATCGCGGCTCGGCACGCCCAACGTCGCCAACTCATCATCGATCGAAGCGGTTTCGGCGTTCTGGTTACCCCAGACCGATGTGATGCCATTACGGCTGAAGCCTGCACTTTCAAGCGCGTTCACCGCTGACTCAGCGCGGTCCTTGCCGTGAAAAAGGCAGATGAAAGTGGTGAGCCCACTGTTTGCCATGTAGCCTCCATGTCAGCGCAGACCATACGCTCCTTCACAAACGCGAAAGACGCAAAGATGCACGACCAGGTTGAAGTAATTTGCGTGAAACTTTCACACAGGATTAGGTTGGGATTTTCTGTCTGCTCTTCGGATCGATACCTGCAAGCAGCAGTGCGTTGCCTAATGGTAGAGTGCAACGGAAGACGCACAGTTGCTCAGGTCGCCAACAATTTGTGTTTGAACACTGCTTTTGCTTTGCCGTCTGCGTCCTATTGCGCTCTTTGCCAGGCCTGCATCAACAAGGGTGATACAAAGCGCGCCAAGGGCTGGTACCCGAGGGCCTTGGCCTCCTTGAGTGACCGCTGCACGGCTGCGTCCCCGACGGCTGCTTCCGGCGTCTGCTGCCCTTCCAGCACCCGCCGATACAAACGCGTCGCCCCAAGATAGAAATACGCGGCCCCGCGCGATCGCGCCTTGGGCGACGACAGATACGAAGTCAATTCATCTTCGGTATCGCCGTATTTCAGGCTGTAAAAATCGCGAATCGCTTGCGCGAGCGTCTTTGCCTGTTCGGCAGGATCGCGGTGGATCGCCGCCTCCACCCGCAAATGACCGGCCGCACCTTCCCCGTTGCCGGGCTGCAGGTGCTCAACCTCCTCATACCCTTTCAGCGCACTCGGCAGGTCGCCGGCGGCTTCTGCACCGTGGGCCGCTGCCAGCAAGCGGTTTACCTTTAGCTGCGCCTCGTTCAGCTGCGGTGCACGCAGCGCGGTGGATGGTTGCGCCACCGGCGCGGTCTGTGCCGTCGTGTCGGCGGAAGCTGGGTTTGTGGGCGAGTGTGAAGCATCCACAGGGGGCGGCGAAGATGAGGGGGTAGAAGCCGGTGTGACAGGAGATGCCGCTGCACCTTCGGTCCCCGAGGAAGCTGTTTGCCCTGCGCGCAGAGCCGCGATGTGACCGGTCGGGTCGCCGGGACCGTTATGCGCGATGTTGGCTGCTGAAGTGTACAGATGGATGGCGCGACCGGTATCTTTGGCCCGCTCAGCCCCTTGCGCCGCGGCGATGGCGGCGTTGTAATTGCTTACCCGATTGAGGATGCCCGTGGCCGCGGCCTTCAACTCGGGACTGGTCACCTGAGCTGCAAGTGCGGCCGCCTCGGGCAGATTGCCGCTTTCAAATGCCGTTCGCGCTTCCTGCAGCAGGGCGGCGCTGTCGCCTTTGTTGTCCTTGCCGCCGTTCCCCTGCGTGGATTGGGTCGATGTTCCATTTGCGGGCGCGGGCGACGAGACTCCTGCGCCATGATCAGCCCCCGTTGCCTGCCGTCTTCCAGGCAAACCGGAAGCGTTCACCCTCAAATGCATACCGAAGACAAACAACAATCCCACGGCACAGGCCCGGAGCCTCGTCCACACTCGGCGCGTGCTCGTCTTGCGTAAATGGCTCAAATTGCCGAAGTTTTCCATCGCGCTCTTGCCGCTCATGGTTTCCCCCCGGCGATGATGGCGTCTACATCCGCGTCACTCAACGGCGTCCCGAACAGCGCGCAAAGGTGATTGGCTTCAGACACAGTGCAATCGAGCTGCTTTATCGTGCCATTTGCCTGGCGAAACACAACCGCATACGTTCCTTGCGGCACCTTTTCCAGGCGTAGCGGCGTGGTGTGGCTGCCGGGCAGTAACCTGAACGCCCCGCCCCGTGAAGCCGTTAGGCTGAGTACCTCTGCGAATGGAGACGCATCCAACTCTAAAAAACTTTGCGGCGCCGCCGGCTTTGAGCGCAGGAACAGGGCCGCGATCACCGCCAGGAGCAGCAAAGCGGCAATGCCGCCCAGGAGCTTCACATTCAGCTTGCGTTCCTGCGCGGCTATCGGCAGCACACGGCCGTCGCTTGGCTTCCTCTCGCTTAACTTCTCATCGTCCGGCTTTCCGTCGTCTGCCTTCCCGTCGTTTGCCTTGCGGTTGGCCGCCTTTTCCAATTCCTCCGTCAGCCGCCGCCAATCTGCCGCGATCGCCGACGCGGCGAAAGGGACCGCCCCCGAAGCTCCTTGCACCGTCTCGAGCGCCGAAATGGCGTCCCCCGCCAGCAAGCGGCGGCGCGCTTCCGTCATGGCCGTCTGCAGAATGCCATTGGCCGCCGGCAACACGCGGGTGGCAAAGGCTACCTGTGCCGCGGCGATTGCCGGAAAACTGCCAAAGGCCCGCCGTACCGTTTCCAGGGTTTCCTGCGCTTCCGGCAGCTTGCCTGCGGCGAGCTGCCCGTCCGCGCGCGCCACCGCGGCAACCACCGCTCGGTCCTGCTCTTCCTGCTCCTGGAGCCTGGTCCGCAGCGCGCGCATCTCCGGATGCTGCTGCACCGTTTCCGGCTGTTCGCCCAACAGCTTCAATGCCTGCGCGGGATCACCTTCACCCACGCTCCGCAGACGCTCCCGCAGCGCCTCCACTCGCCGAGCCGCCTCCTCTGCCTGCTCCCGCACCTGTCGCAGCAGCTGCCCCACGGCGGCGTCCTGCGTGTCTTCAACCGCGCGCTGTAACAGGGTCACCGCCCCTTCGAGATCGCCTTTGCCCAACAGGGTTTGTGCCTGCGCCATCGAGGCGGCCGCCGCTGTGCGTCGATCCGCTTTTCCTCGTTGCTGCCGCACCTGATCCAGCAGAGCCTCGAGATCGAGGTCCGTGCCGCATTCCACCAGCGCTTCTTCGAGAATGTCTGCAGCCTCGGCATAGTGCCCTGCTTCGAGCGCGGTGTGCCCCCGCCCCAGCGCTTCCGCCCGCAGGCCTTCCAGGTGCACCCTGCGCCGCTGCGCGACCGCCTGTTCTTCCAGACTCAGCAGCCGCTCATCCCCTGGCGCGCGCTCGAGCGCCGCCCGCACCGTCGTCAGCGCCTGTTCCGGCGCGGAAAACAGGAGGTTCTGCACTTCCAGACTGGTTTGTTCCACCAGCCGCTGCGTGGCCGTCGCCGCGATCTTCGCCTGTGCTTCCGCCCGCATTCGCAGCAGGGCCGCGTCCCCCGGCAGCCGCTCCAGCGATCGCTGAATCAACTCCAGCGCATGTTCCCACTGTTCCCTTGCCATTTGCGTTTGGATTTCGGCAACGATCTGCTCAATAATCCCGCGGCGGCGGTCTTCTTCCTGCCGGATCACCGCCTCATGGTAGAGCCCTTGCGTTTCCGTGTCGGTCGGGTCCAGCTGCAACGCTTTCTGGATCGTGCTGAGCGCTTCCGGGTATTGCCGCGCGACCAGATGGTCGCGCGAGGTTTCGCGCAGCCGCCGCACGTTGCCGTCGCGCGCCGCCCGCTCCTGTTCCTGCAAAATCCGGACCTGCTCATTGTGGAGATCGGTATTATTTCTATCCAGCGCGATCGCCTGTTCGATCAGCTGCGCCGCCCCGTCGAAATCGCGCCGGTGGCGCAGATCCTGCGCCTGCGTTTTCAGCACCTGGACGCGATCCGCTTTTTCGCGTAACTCCTGCATCTGCTCGACCCGCAGCAGCAGCCCGGTGTTGGCCGGATCGACCCGGCTCGCCTGCCGAAACAGCTCCAGCGCCTCGGCATACCGGTGCTCGCGTGCGGCGTCTTCGGCGTGCCCGGCGATCTGCCGCACCTGTTCTGAACGCTGCTGACGCGACAGCCGCTCGCCCACTTCGCGCAGCAATCGCCGTACCTCGGTGTTGTCCGGCGCCAGCCGCTGCAACTCCAGCAGCATGGGCCGCACCCGCGTAAGCTCCTCCTGGTCCATCAACGACTTCACCTGGCCCAGCACCTCGCCCACCCGCGCGCGCTTCAACACGTCGAGGGTCGCTTGCAGGTCCGCCGCCATCTCTTCGGCGCTTCCATAGCGCTCGTCCGGCTGCTTGGCCAGTGCCCGGTCCACCACGGCCTCGAGCGGCGGCGGGCAGCTGGGCACAAGGGCCGACACCCGCTCAAACGGCTCGCTCACCACCTTGTGCAGCGCGGAAATATCGTCGCCGGGAAACGGCAGGCGCCCGGTCAGCAGCAGGTACAGCACCACCCCCGCCGCCCAGATATCCGCCCGTCCATCAGAGCTTTCGCCCTTCAGCCGCTCCGGCGCCAGATAGTGGAATGTTCCAATCACCGCCCCCGTCACAGTTTGCCCGGAAAGGCTTTCCAGCCGTGCAATGCCGAAGTCCACAATTTTAATGTGGCCGTCCGGCTGCACCATGATGTTGGCCGGCTTGATGTCGCGATGCACCACGCCTCGGGCATGCGCGTAGCCCAGCCCTTCACAGACCTGCCGAACGATTTCCAGCTTGTCGACGAGCGAAAACGCCCGGTGCTCCTTGAGCAGGCGTTCCAGGCTTTCGCCCTGGAGGAACTCCATCACGATATAAGGATTGCCGTCCTGCTCGCCGAAATCGTAGACCGTCACGATGTTCTGGTGATTCAGCACGCCGGAACGCGCTTCCACCAGGAATCGCTGACGCAGTTCCGGAGTTACCGCGGTCAAGGTTTTGATCGCGACCTCGCGGCCGATGAACTTGTCTTCTGCCCGGTACACAATGCCCATGCCGCCGCGGCCGAGCTCGGACAGTATTTCGTATTTGCCTATCTGGGCAGGCGTTTTGCTCGCATCCGTTTTATCCGCGTTCATCGACACTGCTGGGTCACTCACATCGCTCATCGGCTTTATGAAGCAGAGGCATTGCTGCGCGCCGCCCTTTCAGACTGGCACAGCGCAAAGCTTCCACGCCGGCCGACGCTTTGTTTCCTTCAAGGCACAAAAGGTGACGGCATCATCAAACGCTGACGGGCATTATCGAACGCTAACGGCATCGTCGACCTCACGCGGCGCAACCGAGATGATCCCCTTTCGGTGCATGAACTTCAAAATGCCGTTCACCGTGTCTTCATGCGAAGGGTCGGCTTTTCCCCAGGCCGAAGCGTCGCGGGCCGCCTGGTAGGTGGAGCTGTCGTAGCGTTTGAATTCCATGGAAGAGATATTGTCCACGGAACCCACCAGGAAATCCAGCAGCGGAAACAGCAGATCCTCTTTGCGGCAGCGCCGGATCAGTTCCGGAACGAAATCGGGAAGGCTGAAGATCTCGAACTGGCGCCCGGTCGACCTGGTGATCATATCGGTGATGTCCAGCATGTTCGCGTACTCGTCCCGCGTCACGTGGTAGGTCTGGTTCGCCGTGCCCGCGCTTGTTGAAATCGCGACAATGTTGTTGGCCACGATGTCCGCCGGCACAAAACTTACCTGATTCAGCGCATCGACACCGATGCCATGGTTCACCATAAAGGCGACCAGGCGCACCGCGATATCAAAATTATTACCGCCCCCGGTCACTGACGGGCTCACAAGCGCAGGGCGGAAGATGCGCGCGGAAAGCCCGCGACGGCGCGCATCGGCAACCACCTGCTCGGCAACCCATTTGGTTTGGCTGTAGCCGAAGTCGAGCAGTTCCATGTTCTCGTTCTGGTCCGTTTCCCAGAGAACTTTCTTCATTGCCCAACCGAAGATAAACGTCGTCGAAACGTAGTTGAACTCCTTGGGCCGGCCTTCAAACGCCAACCGCAACACCTCATTGGTTCCCAACACGTTGCTGTCACGCATGCGGTCGTAGTTGAACAGGTAGTTCACGGTCGCGCCGTTGTGAAAGACCGTATCCACTTGATTGGCAAGGAAATCCCAGGCATCCTGCGCGAGGCCCAGGCCTTTCTGCCCCAAATCGCCGCACAAGGGGATCACCCGCGCCTCAAAGGTTTGCATCAGCGCCGGCCCGCACGGGCCCATCGACTCCATGGCCGCCCTGAGCCTTTGCTTGCCCTGTTCTTCATCGGAAGCCCGAACGAGAACGTAAATCTTCGCGCGGGTCTGCTCAAGCAGGCTTTTCATCAGAAACGGGCCGATAAAGCCGGTGCCCCCGGTAAGCAACACATGCTGCAGAACCGGTGTATCGGGCAAGGGTGCCGGCACCGCCGGCGTGAAGATGAGTCTGCGGTCCTCGTTCATCATCTGTTTTTCCGCCGCGCTTTGCTCTTCCCGGAACGCTGCCAGGGAGTGGCGCAGCGATACCAGCGCCTCTTCGGGAGCGAGCTCCAACTGTTCCGCCAGTTGGAAAAGCTCGGCAACGCTGACACGCTGGATGACGCCGAGATCGACCTGCCGCGCCAGCATCTCGGCGCCTTTGCCCTTCAGCAGCTCCTTGATCTCGTGCATGAAAACCACCAGATCCAGGGAATCCAGGCCGGCCTCGATGAGGTTGTAGGATTCCGTACCGGTCAGGTTGTACCTGATCTTCAGCTCATCGAACGGCGTCTGGATGGCTGCGCTGGAAGCAGCCGGTCCGGCGTCCTTTTCACGCGAAAATTCCGATAAAACCTTGAACTCACCCGCCAGCCACATCTGCTTGGTCTTGCCGCGCATGATCTTGCCCGAACTGGTGCGCGGAATGGCACGTGGCGCAATAAACGAGATCAAGGCCACTTCCACGTTCAGGTAATTCCGCACTGCCGTGGCGATCTTGCGCGCTTCCGGCAGCGCATTGGGGTTTTTCACCTCCGCCACAATCGCAAGCGCCGGTTCGGTGTCTTCGTGGATCTGAAAGGCCACCACGCAATGCGCCCGAATCTGGCCGGACGCCCGCTCCACAACCCCTTCGATGTCCTGCGGGTAATAGTTCTGACCACGGAGGATGATCATGTCTTTGATGCGCCCGCAGACAAACAGCTCGCCATCGTGCAGGAAACCCATGTCGCCGGTCCGCAAAAAGCCATCGTCGTACGGTGTGTCGTCCACCAGGCGCGCCCGAAACTGTTTCAGCGTCAGTTCAGGATTGTTCCAGTAGCCCAGACATTTTCCGCTACCCGCGATCCATATCTCGCCGATGTGCCCTTCGGGCAGCACATGGTGCTGTTCCGCGTCGACGATGCGGACATCGAGACCCTTGAGCGGGGCTCCGCAGCTGACAATCTGTGTCGCGCTGCCGATCTCGGAAACCTCCGCGGTGAGGCGGGCTCTGCCGAGCGCGATGGCATGCTTGTTGACTGAAACGATCTCGCGGCCGCCCATGGACACCGCCAAGGTATTTTCCGCCAGGCCGTACGCCGCATAAAAGCTTTCAGCCTTCAGGCCGTAGGGCTCAAACGCCTGCAAAAACCGGGTATACGTGTCGGCGTTCACGGGCTCAGCGGCCACCATCAACACATGGAGCGAGCTGAGGTCGCAACCTTCCAAAGTTTCGTTCGACATTCTGCCCGGTCGCAGGCAGTATTCATACGCGAAGTTTGGGGCAGCCGTAGCGGTTGCACGATATTTGCTGATGGTCTCAAACCACAGCACCGGCCGTTGGATAAAGTCGGTGGGAGCGAAGCCGTAAGTCGTTCCACCACGCAGCGCCGGATACAGGTAGCACCCAATCAGGCCCATATCGTGGTACTGCGGAAGCCAGGACACGACCACAGGCGACGGATGATCGATCACCAGCGGACAGGTCTGCAAGATGTTCTCGTGCGTGACCATCACGCCCTTCGGCTCCATGGTGGAACCGGACGTGTACTGGAGAAACAGGATATTGGAGGGCTCAGGAAACGGCTCTGCCCACACGGGCGACCTGGAAGCGTCACCGGCTCCATCGACAAAATCTTCCGTCACCATCCACGGCATGGCGGAGATATAGTCCAGATCAAGACCTGCGGCCGAAACACCGCTGCGGGCAAGGTTCGTTTTCAGCGATCCATGGTAATCGCTGCTGGTGAGTACGGCAGCCGCCTGACAGTCCTTGGCGATGTGCACAATCTTGTACAAGGCACTCTGGAAGCCCCGCGAGCTGGGTGGATATACCGGCACGGGAATGAGGCCGGCGCGCACACAGCCAAAAAATGCGCAAATCATCTCCAGGCCCGGCGGATACGCGAGCAGCAACCGGTCCTGCGGGGCGAAGCGCCCGTCCTGCAACAGGTGCCGGGCGATGGCTTTCGTTCGCTGAAGAAACGCGGAATAGGTGTAACTCTCGAGCGTGTTGCCATTCAGATCGAGGTACGCATACAGGAGCTTTTGCGGGTGCTCGTCCCCCAGCCCATCGAGGCTATCTAGAATCGACGCCATAAGAGATCAGCAATACCCCCAGAGTATTGATAGGACTACGCGGTGCATAAGGAAACCTGAAGCTTTGCGGCTTGCTATCCCACGAAATACGCAAAATACGCAAAATACCCGAAATACCCGAAATACCTTAGCGCGCCGAAACCGGGATTTAGCCTCGCGCCGGCGATTTCTACGATGAACCGCGACACGGCGTGCTGCGATACATGACGAGGTGCCGTGGAGGTAAAAACCCGAAGGTCGGACGCATGTTGCGAGAAAATTGAGAAGCCCCGGTCTTGACAGCCCCATTTGAATCGTCAATGTGGCGCAGCCTACCTGCCATGGTAGCAGAGGGGCAGAGGTTAGCGACAAGCCGGTATTCGCCCGGGCGAACTCGCGTTGCACCGCGACAGCTTCTTTGCTGAACGTCGAACCGCTGTCTGGCTTCCTTGATAGTCCTCTTCGTTCCCCTTTTTGATTTCTCTTCGACGTTCACGCTATCATCCACCCGACGTTGCCGGCGGGAACGCCGGGTACAATGGAAGGACCCGTCGCGGCATCCCGTTGCGTCGGACGACCTGGTCCAAGCTGATCCAGCCAGTTTCAGGCTCGACGCAGGCCGGTTAGCATCGCGGAGGCGCTCGTGACATCGACCATCGAAGCGGCAGTGGCCCCGGAGCCCACCGTCAGTGATCTCGTACCGCATGACGCAACGCCCGCCCCGGCGTTTCAGCCGGCATCAGGCGACCCCACAGCTTTTGCCTCGTTTCACAAGGTGCTGCGGCGGCGGCTCGACCAGTTCTTCACCGAACAGCACATGTCGCCCAAAGCCGACCGTGCGATGTGGCTCAAAATCGCCGTCGGCCTGGCCGTGCTCGTCGGCAGCTGGATCGTGATCTACGCCGAAAAGCCGGCGTCCTGGAGATTTGTTGCCCTTTATCTGCTGGGCGGCCTTGCGCAGACTTTTCTTCTCCTGAACATCGCGCATGACAGTAATCACAATGCGATCTCTTCCCGGTCGGCCGTCAATAAAACGCTGAACTACGCTTTTGATCTTTGCGGGATCAGCTCTTACATGTGGCGCATCCTCCACCACCGCGGCCACCACTCCTGCGTCAATGTCCACGGCGAAGACGACGCCCTGTCAGGCCGCGGCCTTTTGCGGTTTACCCCGCATGAACCGCGTCGGCCGTTGCAGCGCTTCCAGCACGTGTATGCCCTCGTTCTATACGCGCTCTTCTCTCTGGACTACGTATTTGTGCGGGACTTTGAAGCTTTTTTCAAACCGGAACACGACTATCTCCAACGCACAAAACATCCGCTGCGGGAATACGTCATCCTTTTCGCCGGCAAATTGTTTTACGTGACGTACATGCTGGTTCTGCCGGTGGTAGTCCTCGGCAGGCCGATTTTGCTGGTAGCCGCTGCTTTTCTTCTGGTGCACCTGCTCGTCGGGCTCACTGTATCGCTGGTCTTCCAAACGACGCACACCGTCGACACTACGCATTTCCCCTTAAGCCGCAATGAATTCGACAACGGCGTGTACCACATCTTCGCGACCACTGCGGATTATGCGACAGCCAACCCGGTGGTCGGTTGGCTGGTGGGTGGGCTCAACCATCACATCGTGCATCACCTTTGCCCGTTCGTTTGCCACACCCACTACGCTCCTTTGACCCGCATCGTCCAGCAAACGGCGGAAGAGTTCGGCGTGCCCTACCGGCAACATCCCACCATGACCCGCGCCGTGTGGCATCACCTGATTCTGCTCAAACAGCTGGGCAGCGCCAACGAACCCGTGCTGCCTTCGCTATAAGCGAACGGTCTTCGGCGATGCAGCTGAAGTTCAAGAAGAGTTCAAAAGAATCCCAGGGGGTCCTGCTGACGCAACTGGGCAGCGAGGTATGAGGTTGTCCCCTTCTATTCCTTCGGTTTCCCGCTTGCGTTCCTTTGCGGATTCGCGGGCGATGGTCCAAAATCCCGTACAGATTTTGTCCGCGTATACCGCGCAGTACGGCGACACGTTTCGCTTCTATCTCGGCGGCCTCAAGGAGGCCATGGTCACCACCAATCCAGCCGTCATGCAGCACGTCTTGAAGACCAACGCGGAAAATTACCAGAAGTCCGAAATTCAAGTGAAGCGGATGGGGCACTTCCTGGGAAAAGGGCTGCTCACCACCCATGGGGACGCGTGGCGGACACAGCGCCGTTTGATTCAAAAGGGCTTTGACCGGAAACAGCTCGACGCCCTGTCCTTGATCATGCAGGACTCGCTCGCGGAGTCGCTCCGGGACTTCGACCAGCAGATCCGTGGCGGCCCCGTGGACATTTATCCGCACCTGATGCGGATCACCTTTGCCATGGTCGCCCGGTCGCTGTTCGGCGCCCGGCTGAAAGACGGCGACATCGACCTTGTCAGCCAAACCATCTGCACCGTTCAGGAATTTATCGTCAAGCAAACGCTGCAACCGTACCTGAACCCCTGGTTTGCGGCTTCGGGCGAGCTGCGCCGGCACGAGGATATGCGCACCCGCGCAGACAATGTGCTGCTGGCATACATCACCGAGCGCCGCCACCAGCCGCCCGGCAGCGACCTGCTGCAAACCCTGATGGATGCCCGTTACAGCGACGGCGAAGCGATGAGCGATGCCTTGGTTCTGAGCGAAAGCATGCAACTGCTGGTCGCAGGCCATGAAACCTCCTCCAACGCCATTTCGTGGCTGCTGTACCTGTTGAGTTCGCGTCCCGACTGTCTCGAACAGGTGCGGCAGGAGTTCGAGACGGCTCTGGGCGACGCGCCTTTGAGCCACGGCGACATGCTCAAGTTCCCTTTCGCCACGCAAGTCATCCAAGAAGCGCTTCGTCTGTACCCGCCGTTCTGGATGGTCGATCGCATGGCCGTCGCCGACGATCAGGTGGGCGACCTCGCCATTCCCCGCGGCTCTACCGTAATTGTGTTCGTCTACGGCGCGCATCATGCCGCACAGCATTGGCCGGATCCGGAACAGTTCCAACCGGCGCGTTTCGTGAAGGAAAACGACAAACTGCGCACGCCGTTCACCTATCTTCCCTTCGGCGGCGGACCCCGCGTTTGCATCGGCAATCACTACGCCATGTTGCAAATCCTGATGATTCTGCGCGCCCTCGTTGCACGTTACGACTTCCAGCTGACCCCGGGCCAAACGATTGAAGCACACCCAATGGTGATCCTTCGGCCCCGGCACGGCATCCGCATGCTTTTCACAGAAACCAAGGTGCCGGCCCTGCGCTCCTCTGCCGCTACGGTAGCTTGAAAATAGGCGGAAAGCTGGCTGCTGTAGACGCTGAGCTGCTATAAACGCTGAATTGCTATAAACATTGGGTCTGCTGTAAATACTGGGTCTGCTGTAACCCAGGCTGAGGGGCTGCATGAATCGAAGACGCTTTCTTCAATCCACCACATCTGCCGTTGCTGCGGCTGCGCTCACCCGCGCGGCTGCCCTCACGCCTGCGCCTGCCTCGGGCCGGACCATTCTGCCGATCAATCGCGGTTGGCGCTTTCATCCGCAAGCCTCCGCTCCGGCCCGGGCAAACGACTTTGACGATAGCGGCTGGACCTCGGTGGTCGTTCCGCATACGAACCTGCGGCTGCCCTGGCACAGCTTTGACGAGAAAAGCTACGAGTTTGTTTCCATCTATCGGCGGCCTCTTCAGCTTCCCGCAGATATCGCCGGCAAGCGCGTTTTTGTCGATTTTGAAGGCGTCATGACGGCGTCTACGGTGTACCTCAACGGAAACCCGCTCGGTTCCTACAAGGGCGGCTATACCCCTTTCAGTTTCGAACTCACCCGGCACCTCAAACCCGGCGAACGCAACCTCCTCGCCGTCGAGGTCGACTCCACCGAGCGCCCTGACATTCCGCCGTTCGGCGGCGAGGTCGACTACCTGACCTTCGGCGGCATTTATCGTGAGGTTTCCCTGCGCGTGGTGCCGGAGGTGTTCCTCGAAAACATCTATGCTCGCCCCCAGGATGTGCTCAGTCCCCATCCCACCGTCGCCGTCGAGTGTTTTCTCGACCGTGGGGCGGGCGCGCGAGCCAACCGTCTTTCCCTTCGCGTCCAGTTGCTCAAGCAGGGCAGCAACGATCCGCTCGCAGAGGCAAGCCTTCGCCTTCCTGAACCGCCCATCACACCGCATAACGAGGCCGACGCCGATCAGGCTCAAGGTGCGCTGCCGCCCCCACCCGTGACGCCCGGCGCGTACACCGTAACGCTGAAGGATCTACCCCCCATCGATCTATGGGACCTCCAACACCCGCACCTTAACACCGTGCGCGTGCAGTTGCTGCACGATGGCCACCCGCTCGACGTGGAGGAACGGCGCATTGGCTGCCGCGAGGCCACCTT
>CAXTRN010000001.1:0-46189 GCA_964246645.1 uncultured Acidobacteriaceae bacterium | reverse complement strand
CGCGGGGTCACCGCCAACGGCGACGGAGCTGTTGTTGCGCCATGATTTTCGGGGTGGCCAAAAGGTGATGCGCTCCCTGCTGGGCCAGTGGGAGTGGTGGTGCGCGGAGGTACTGGAAACGCACGTCTCCTATCCGATCCTCTGTTACTACCGATCGCAGCACGACAACCAAAGCTGGCTGGCCGCGCTGACCGCCATTCTGGATACCTGCGCTTTTCTCATCACGATGGTGGACAACCGGAATACGCGTCAAGCGCAATTAACCTTCGCCATGGGACGGCATGTGCTTGTGGATCTTGTTCACATTTTTCGGCAGGATGCGGTGGAACTGGGCTTGCGTGAGGCGCCTCTGACCCGGTTATCGGAAGCTGAACTGGATCGCATCTGTAGCATGCTGCAAACGACCGATCTCGCGCTGCACACCGATGTGGACAGTCGTGAGCGACTGCTGAGCTTGCGCAAACTGTATGAACCGGCCGCTTGTGCGCTCGCCGAGTACCTGCGGTACTCTCAGCCGCTGTGGGTGGCGTCTGTCGATAACCCGCCAAAACGGACTGATATCTGGTCGGCGGTGAAAGGTTTGCGCGCGCCGCGGGCAGCGGAGGTTCAACTGACAAACTACCTGAGCACGCAGGCAACGGCGGTCCATCTGGAAAAACACGGCGAGCATGCGGAATAGAGCAGGCATCACGGTGCCCGTGCGCAGAGGCGTGCGGCGCGGGATGGATCTGCTGCGCCTGCTCGCCGTGTGATGCGTCGGCGCTAATGCTTTTCAGGATATTGCCGATAAAGGCCATGTGAGCACTTCCGTATCTCCCCTGCCTCCTTCGCCGTCTATCGCCTCCTCTGTTCATCCCGTTCCGGTGCAAGCACGAACGGTTGGGCAGGAACGAACCGAACAGATCGCCCAGGCCCTTTTGCTGACGATCTTGTACGCGGTGCCTGCGCTGATTGCCGCACGCGCCGCGGTCGTCGGTGATCCGGACATCTGGTGGCATCTGCGGACGGGTGAGTGGATCTTCCAGCATGGCGCTGTGCCCCACGTGGATCCATTCTCCATATTTGGAGCCGGTAAACCCTGGGTTGCCTACAGCTGGCTGTTTGAGCTGCTGGTGTTTGGTCTTTTCCACCAACTCGGCGCGGTCGGCATTGTTGTGTACACCTGTGGCATGCTGGGGGCGATTACGGTTGCCATCCATCGCCTGGTGCAACGGCAGTTGCACGATGTTTCTGCGGCGGTGCTGCTGACCTTTGTGGTTTGTTTCAGCTGCGGGCGTTTGTATACGCCGCGGCCCTGGCTGTTCACTATCCTTTTTTGTGCGCTTGAGGTGGATATTCTTATGCAGGCGCGGCGATCCGGGCGTATCCGGGAACTCGCATGGCTACCCGCCATTTTTCTGCTTTGGGCGAATCTCCACATCCAGTTTGTCGATGGATTGATGGTGCTTGGCCTTGCCGCGGCCGAGGCTTGTTGCCCCAAGCGTTGGACAGCTACGGCCACCCGCCTCCGCCCGCGACCCGTGCTGCTTGTTGCAGGGGCAAGCGTTGCGGCGACGCTGTGCAATCCGTATGGCTGGCACATTTATCAGGCAGCCCATGCCCTTGCTGCGCAAGGGGGCGTGGTGGACAAGCTACAGGAATTGCAGGCTATCCCGTTCCGCAACTCATGCGACTGGTGCGTCCTTGCTCTCGCGCTTGGGTCCACTGCGGTCCTGGCGCGTGCTCGCCAGCTTGTTCCATTCGAGATCGGGTTCCTGGCGCTGGCTTGTCTGCTTGCCTTCCGGTCGCAACGGGATGTGTGGATGTTGGCCATAGCTGCCGCGGCTATCCTCTCCTCGCGGGTAGCTGCGCCCCGGCCCGCGCCGACGCGTCTTTCGCCGACTTTGACCGTTGTTCCCGCGTGGATGGCGGCGTGCGTGGTGGCTCTGGGCTTCTGGTGCATGTCTGTAAATAACAAGAGTTTGCGCGTGCAACTTGCGGGCAAATTCCCCGTAGGTGCCGTCCAATTTATCAAGGCACAGGGCTATGCGGGGCCGATCTATAACGACTACGGGTGGGGTGGTTACTTGATCTGGGCGCTTCGTGAGCCGGTGAGCCTTGATGGACGAGCCGCGTTGCACGGTGACCTCCGCATTGACCGCTCGGTAGCAACCTGGAGCGGGCAGCCCACGTGGGACCGAGACCCCGAGCTCCGATCAGCGCACTTGATCGTGGGCGCAATCGACACGCCATTGGTGCAGATCTTGCGCATGGCACCCGCGTTTCGGCTTGTTTATGAAGATCAGACGGCAGCCGTGTTTCTTCATCCATAGCGGCCGCTAAATCGCGGCTATGGCAGTTCTGCTGAAAATGTCGAGCAAAGGTCAACCCGCTTGCGCCAGTTTCCTCAAGCAAATTGGCATTCTCCACGGTGTCCGACGCCACAGTGCCAGGAAAACTAAGATGAATCGCCAACTAAATCAGGCTTCGATCGCGGCGGCAAATATTTTGCGCGTGAGATTTGCAGTATTCTGCTGCCGTATCAAGCTCACCACAGCCGCTACTTTAAGCGTGGTGCGAGCCGCTGTTCATTGTGCCGGAACAAGCGTTGCCCTTTACACCGCATTGAGATGCTGATGACAAAGCAGGGGTACGGCCGCTGATAGAACGAGGCGACAAGAACGATGCGAGAAGAAACGATTCACCTTGTCTATAGGTGAATCCTGCCCAAGCGGCAACACCGGAAACAGGCTTTCCGCTTTATGTCCTGATGCTGATTTTGGGAAGTATCGCTATGTTCATTGAAGCACGAGGTTCATTTAATCGTTTCGGTCACCTGCCTGGATCACCCGCGTTGGAGAGAAACCCAAGTTCATTACGGTTCTGTTCCAAGTTGATGGGCATCGGTGGAAGTAAGCAGGAAGCAGCGCTGCTTTCAATGTCGCTTGGCCGACGCCAGAGCACACCGCGACGGCAGCATATCAGCAGCGCACACCACGCGGGTTCTGCCGTTGTCACGAACAGTGTGTCAGCAGCGAGCCCCAGCTCATGTCCAGATCGCTCAGGACCGTGGCGCTACTTACCAAATCCATTGAAGCCCCGCATGAAGCTCAGGACCGCAGGCACAACGAGCACGATGAAGATGCAAGGAAAGATGCAAATGACGAGAGGAAAAATAATCTTGATCTTTGTTTTTGCGGCGGCTTCTTCGGCCTGCTGCCGCCGTTTCGTGCGTATCTCCTCAGAGTAATCGCTCAGCGCTTTGATGATGGGCGTGCCAAAGCGATCGGTTTCCGAAAGCATATGGACGAAAGACGAGAGTTCCTCAATACCGGTGCGTTCGGCAAGAGCGCGCCATGCATCGAGGCGCGAAGCGCCAGCCCGGCGTTCGAGCGTTACACGTTCCAATTCTTCGGTGAGTTCGGCATGCGACAAACTAAGCTCTTCGGAGACGCGGATGAGCGCCTGATCCAACCCAAGTCCGGCACCTACGCACACGACAAGCAGATCTACCATGTCGGGGATACTGCGGCGGATGCGACTGCGGCGCTCCTTCTGTTTCGCTCCTAACCAGACATCCGGAGCCATATATCCGACCACACCCACTGCGAGTGTCCAGAAAATGGGGTTCACCGGAATCAGGCTTCCCGCCACACCGCCACAGAGAAGACCTAGAACCTGTGTGAGGAAAAACATATCGGCAATGTATGGGCCGCGCAGGCCGGCTTCAAGGAATCGTTTGCCCAATTTCTGGTTTTGACCCATGCCCATGCGAGTACGTGCCTTGCGCGTTTGTCCGGCGAGAACGCCAGTGATCCGTTCCGTCACAGGAATTTTCCGTGTATCTTGCCGGCTACTTTTCACCAGCGCAAACATGCGCTCGGCTTCATGCGAAGACTGCAGAATCCAGGGAAGAAAAAGTAGTAAGAACAAGCAAGAACTAGCCGACATAACAAGAAAGAGCGCAAGAGCTCCCATATTAGACCTCGATTTTTGTAACGATACGATTGATGAGGGTCCCACCCAGCAGGAGCAACACGCCGCCGCCGTAGAGAAACTTGCGACCGAGAGGATCCTCGGTAAGTGCTTTCGCATAGCCTGGATCGGTGAAGGAAAGCAGGAGTAGCATGCCGACCGGCAGAATACAAAGAATCCATCCTGTAAGCCGTCCCTGGGCAGTGTGCACGCGCACGTCACCTTTCAGCTTGAGCCGATCACGAATGACCGAGGCTGTACGTTCAAGAATCTGGACCAGATTGCCGCCTGTATCGCGTTGTACAAGAATCGCCGTTACGAGTACGCGGAGATCCTGTGAGGGAAAACGGGCGACCAGTTCCAGCAGCGCATCACGCAGCGGAAAGCCGAACTTCTGCTTTTGGAATACTTCCGCAAAAGCACTGCGCGCCGGCTCGGGTGCACCTTCGGCGAGCATGCCGATGGCGGCCGGCATCGAATGCCCGGCTCGCAAAGCGCGGGAGATCATGTCGACCACGTCTGGCAATACTTTGTCCATCGCGAGGATGCGTCGTTGGCGGCGAAGTTTCAGAAGCAAAAAGGGAGTGTAACCCGCGCCCAGTCCAACCAGGGATGCCGGCAGCACATGATGGACAAACACCAAGACAACGACCGTGCTGCTTACCGCAGCTGCAAGACAGGTCAGTAAAAATGATTTTGCTGTGGCTTCACTGCCTGCCTGCAACAGGAGATTCGGTATGTGCAATTGAAGAGACAGGCGCATCACGAAAGCATCCAGCCATCCCATCGCGCCTTGATCGGTTCTTCTGAGCAGATCGAGAGTTTGTCCGGAAGACAACCCTCCGGCGCCTCCTGCCTGCAACATGGCGAAGCGTGCCTTCATCCGCCTGTCATCTTCAGCCGTTCGGGCGGCTAGAAAAACAAATGGCATAAAGGAGCCAAAGATAACGGTCGCTATCAGAACAATGAACAAAAAGGGTCCTCCATTCGAGCTCTATCTAGATACTGTCTAAGTCTGAGCTGTGGGTGTTAGGGGAATGAATCAGATCTCCAAGGAGTGCTGCAATAAGCTGGACGGCAAGGGGATGCCCGCAGCGGTAAGTTTCTCCTTGAATTTCGGCATAACGCCGCTGGCATAAAACCTGCCTCTTACTTTGTTTTGTGCATCCATCCCCTTCTTTTCAAAAAGAAAGATGTCTTGCATATTCACGACATCTTCGAAAGCACCTGTTACTTCCGTGATGTGCGTAACACGCCGGGTGCCGTCACTCATACGGGAGACCTGCACGATAAGGTGTACGGCAGACGCGATCTGGGCGCGAATGGCTTTGTCGGCGATCCGAATCTCGCCCATCATCGCCATAGTCTCCATGCGCGCGATGGCATCGCGTGGCGTGTTTGAGTGAATGGTGGTGATGGATCCATCGTGACCGGTGTTCATCGCTTGCAGCATGTCGAGTGTTTCTTCGCCACGAACCTCACCAAGAATGACACGGTCTGGCCGCATCCGAAGGGCATTGATCACAAGTTCGCGTTGCCGCACTGCGCCGTGGCCTTCAATGTTGGGCGGTCTAGTTTCCAAGCGGACCACGTGTTCCTGTTTCAACTGAAGTTCTGCCGAATCTTCAATGGTGACAATCCGCTCCTTGCTTGAGATAAAGCCGGAAAGCACGTTCAGCAGGGTAGTTTTTCCGGCGCCAGTTCCACCCGACACCACAATGTTCAGACGCGCCTTCACCGCGGCCGCCAGAGTTTCCAGCATAGGTTCCGTTAACATGCGCATACGCACCAAGTCTTCCGCCTTCAACGGCGAGCGCCCAAAGCGGCGGATGGATAGGATAGGACCATCGACTGCGAGCGGCGGAATGATGACGTTCACGCGGGAACCATCAGCAAGTCGCGAATCGACCATAGGTGATGACTCATCCACGCGACGACCGACACTGGAAACGATCTTATCGATGATTTGCAGCAGGTGCCGGTTGTCCTTGAAAGTGATGTCGGTCTTTTCTAGCAAACCTCGCCGCTCCACATACACAGCATTCGCGGTGTTCACAAGTATGTCGCTAATAGACGCATCATGCAGCAAGGGCTCCAGCGGGCCGAGGCCAAACACCTCATCAAGCACCTCTTGTGCAAGTGCGGTGCGTTCCGTAGCACTGAGAGGAGTTTCCTGTTCGCCTAACAACTGATGAATGGTGGAGAGTAGCTGCTGCTGACCGGCACGTGATGTTTGCAACTCAGACAGTTTTTCAAGATCCAGCCGTTGAATTAGTTCTTTGTGAACTTCAGCTTTGATTTGCTGTTGCGAAATGCTCGCAACAGGACGTGCAATGCGGGGGGTTGTTGCTGTCGCATACGCGAAACGGGGTGTAACAACCGTCTTCTGTTCCATCCTAAGCTCTCTTTCCTGCGGGGGGTGTGCTGACGGCGGCTGCACTCAGAAGTAACTGTTTGAAGGCGATCCCGAAGCGGCTAAAAGTCGATCTCACGTGCTCGACCTTCGGTTCGTTGGCTACCGTGCCAACAAGGGAATGTGCCCATTTCGTAATCTCTGCTGTGAAACCTGATTTGCCGTCGGCACTACGGGGACGCCCAAATTCGCTGAACGAACGAGTTCAATATAGTTATTGGGAATATTAAAAGTCACTGGAAGACGGATGGCTTTCTCGATCTCTTCGAGACTTACGGCGAACTGCGACGAGTAACGATTGATGACGACGCGCACTTTGTTCGAGTCGTTCATATGTGCCAAGTCATCCACATAGCGGGAAAGATCGCGAATGGCAGTAATCTCCGGTGTTGCTACGACATACACTTGGGAAGACGCGGCGATAATGGCACGGGTAATCTCGTCGCTTGTATCCGCGCAGTCGACGAGAACAAAATCGTACTCGCTTCGTAAGAAGTCCAAGGTTGCTGAAACGTCTTCTGGATGCATGGGACGCGCCACTTGTCCGACATCAGGAGAGGACAGAACGTGAAGACCGGAAGCATGTGTGGCCACCAGGGCACGAAGTAGATCGCTGTCGAGGCGGTTGACGTTACTGACCACCTCTTGAAAGTGGCAGTTACTGCCATCCATGCCGAGGTAAATGCAAGTATGGCCGAACTGAGCTTTGCTGTCGATAAGAAGGACTTTCTTTTTGTTGTTCTGGACGAGATAGGTGGCGAGGTGCACACCGAGGGTCGTCGTACCCACACCACCCTTGGCTCCGAGCAAAGCCAGCGTCGATCCCGTGGTAGTGACGGTGGCTGTGCGCTCGGAAAAATGTTGTTCCACCCTGCGAAAGCAGTCCTGGAAGGCAGGCTCCGTGGGCGTTGTAAGAAATTCCATGCAACCTGCGTGCATCGCAAGCAAAAGGAAGTTAGCGTTACTCGACTGAGAGATTGCGACGATGACAATACGCCCTGCAAACGCCTGATGTAGGTATGTTGCGGCAGCAGCGGCTTGTTCAGGATCTGCTCCGAAATTGATAAAGGCGACGCACCCATCACCTGCACGTAGAACATCTGGAAGATGAGGTCGCCGCTTGGAAGAAATATAACCATCAAAGGCGGCTCGGGTGACAATCCAGTCCCGGTCTTCCGCGCAGCGGAGCGCGGTCTCGATAACGGTTTCATCAACACAAACCGACAGCAGCGTAATGTGTAAACTTTGCGTACCCGTCATATAAGGCATGGTCGTAATTTCCTTTCTGCCGCATAACGGCTCCGATTCAGGCTGTTATTGTTTGCCGAGCGTAGCAGGCAAATTCTTATCAAAGGCGGTGGGGCTAAGGAACGGTCTGACCGGTTCCGGCTCACCCGGCGTAGAACTGTCATTTAAGGGATCAACGATTGTCGGCGTCACGACCACAATTAGCTCGGAAGTCGACAGATTTACCCCCTTGGAATGAAACAAAGCTCCAATAAAGGGGATGCTTGCAATGCCGGGTGTGCGCGCTAGGGAATCGGTGGTGCGGCGATCAAGAAGCCCGGAGATAGCGAAGCTTTGTCCACTGCGCATGACTACCTGGGTGTCAATGTGTTTTGTTGCGATAGCAGGGATTGTGTAGCCGCTGATCGAGACGGCATTGGTGTAATCAAGCGCGCTTACTTCGGGTGCCACTTTCAGTTCAATGGAGTCGTCTACATTTACCTTCGGGGTAAAGGCGAGCCGCACGCCGAAGGGACGAAATTGTATGGTGATGGAGCTTGCTCCGCCCGTTGTACCCTGCACGACGGGGAAGGGAAACTCGCCACCGGCGAGAAAGCTGGCGTTTTGGCCGCTTAATGTCGTGATGGTGGGCTCTGCGAGGATCTGCAATAGCTGCTTGTTCTCAAGATCCTGGACGGAAACGCCCACATTCGTCTTTGTACTGAAGAACAGAAAGTTCAGGGCATCGCTGACAGTCAGGGTGTTACCGCCGACCAGTAAGCCCGTTCCGGCGTTGCTGCTCAAATTAGCTGTCGACGGAAACTGCGAGGTTGTGCCCGACCCGATGCTGCTGGTACCACCGGGGGCGAAGATGTTGATGCCAAACTGATTTAATCGCGAACGATCTACTTCCAGAAAACGAACCTTAAGCCTCACCTGCTTAGCCGTCGCCGAGTTCAGCACAAGCGAGTTCACGATATCTTTGCCGAAAAGAGCAGCCAGTTTTTCTGCTGCATCTGCCGATGCCTGTGTGCTGACGGTGCCGGTCAGCACGATCCGCCCGTCCTGGGTCGCTACTGAAATCTTCTCGTTCGGTAAAGCGTTTTTGATCGATGTGCGTAGCGCAGCAAGCTCGGGGTCACACGACACCGTGTACGTTTGCGCCTGGTTTTTGTCGTCCCAGAGAACGACTGAGGTAACTCCGGCGGCCTTGGCCGTGAGCAGAACCTGCTTTGGACTCACGATATAAGAATCAAGAACAGCGGGATTTGCCACGTAGATACGAGTGATGCGGGTCTGAGCATTGAAGAAAAGAACGCGGCCAACTTCTATGTGGGTCAGCTGATCTCCATCCGCACCGGTGATCCTGAACGCCGCATTTACAGAAAGTGAATTTGGAATGTGTGCAGTCGCGGCTGGTTGTTGCCCAAGAACTTCACTTTGCATGCAGAAAATACCAAGGCACAAGCTTGCAACGACGCGACTGTGACCCAAGATACGTGAGCGACAGATACCCAAGTGACGCGCGTGTGTGGGAAGGGAGATCATGGCTGCTCCTGTTCGAAACTTTGCTCTATCTTCTTGCCGCCACTCAGGGTTTCGACTGTGAAGCTCGATTTGAAAGAACGTTCGGCGGCGGTGTGCAGGGGCTTTAGGCTGCCGGTATCTGTCGTTCTTCTGTTCGTGACAACGTCGGGTGCAAAAGTCATTTGAGATAGTCCGGATGTGAAGTGTCGATCTGCTCCGTTGCGGAGGATCAACAGAATTTTCCCCAAAGAGGTTGCGGTTGTAAGTCGTGCAGCGTCTTGCGGTGTAGTCAGCAGTGTTATCGTACCGAGCGGACCCAACTTCGCCTCTTTCGCCGCGTCATCCTTCTGACCGACCGCCAAAACTCGTGCGTTTTGTAACACCATGGCACTCACAAATCCAGCGCCGGCTGCAGCTGGGTAAGTGACCAGAATGTCCACATGGCTATTGGGAGTAACAAAACCGGAAACACCTGTAGTTTCGTCGGCGTGAATGGAGATAGCACGCATGCCATCAGGAATGAGGGCCGGTAGGCCCGTTCCCGTGTCGGGGGCAGCCAGATCATGGGTCAGAACCAACTCCCCCGATGAAATCGAAGATAACAACACGCGCCCGGCAACCTCCTGCTGCTGGGTGAACGAACCAACAGGAATGGCGGACGATGGCCAATCTACTGTCTTTAGCGATGCGGCTGTGATTACGTCGCCAGCTTGCATGTCCTTGGAAGCAACTACGATCTTCCGGGTAGGAAGCCTGGTTGCAGAAACAGGTGCGGGCCGCGACAAGTGTCTGCTTAGCTGCCACGTGAGCAGGCCAGAACAAAAAAGCGCGAGAAAGAAGGCGGAGATCAAGCGACGGGTGTTCATAGGGTCAACCCGTGCGATGGGTGTAGAAGAAGAGTGAGAGCACAACCGGCTGCGATGGCCAAAGCGTAAGGCAAGCGAAGGGTCTGGCTATTGAGCACGTTAAGCTCAGGGTGCGGAATGATGCCGTGCTCTCGGTGATGCCGAGTAAGGATGAAGACATTCCGTAAGGTTTGCCGTAATTTTCCAGATTTGTAGGCGAGGCCAATGGCCAGAATGCCACCACTGAGGGCAGTGCACAGCAGAAGTGTGCCGGCATTGGGCAGGCCGAGAAGGCAACCCTCAGCGGCGATGAATTTGACGTCGCCTGCACCCATGCCGCCCGCGAGATGAAAGATGAAAAAGACAGCGCCGCAAAAGAGGAGGGCTACGAGCGAGGTTGCACCTTCTTTCCAGCCGCCGATCGCAAGGTGCAGCAAGAATCCGATCAACATAGCGGGCCCGGTAAGCAGATTGGGGATGCGCCGCGTGCGCAGGTCAGTAATCGAGCCGATCACGCCGAAACCCAGGGCCAGTGTGACTATCGCGAGTTGAGGAGAAAATTGATAAATCATAAGAGATCAAACGAAGTTCTATGGATACAAGGTTGAGAGTTATCCCGCTTGCACGCGGGTTTCTGTAAAGAAGGGCGCTGAGTGCACGACTCGGCAGAGGAGGGGTCTAACGCCGAGCGCCAGACCTCTCCCTCCGGTTACACGTTGTTGGTGAGTTGGGTACCGACAGAGTTGAACGCGGTTGCGATTGTATTGCCGAGTGTCTTCATGGAAGCGACCGCGCCGAGACCCAAGAGACCTGCGACGAGAGCGTACTCAATAAGATCTTGACCAGATTCGTCGTGGATCAAAGTGGAAAAGATATGCTTCAGCTTCATAAGTGATTCTCCTTTTAAGTTCACGAACAGCGGGGTGCCCTTCCTTAAACGTGCGACAGCTATGCTGCACCAAATCATTGGGGTCTGGAGCCGTAAGAAGGTACCAGGCACGTTGTCCCGGCGTCCGCGTTGTGCTGTCTCCTATTTCGGCAGAACGAGGCGAAACATTAGCAAAAGCATGTGCCTCTTTTGTGTTACCCGGAATGAGAGAAAGCTTCACTTTTCCGCTAAAGCATTTCTGCTGAGCGCCGATAAAGGGGATGTGCCGTTGCAGTATGCCGACGAGGCAGACGCAGTGAACACGACATTCTTTGGAGCTCGGAGGATCTCGATGCCGGACGCGATGACGATGCTGTTGCCTATGGCAGTGCTTATTACTTTTACGCTACTTTGGGCTGGAATTGGCGCCGAATCCATTTCCGATCTTTCAGAAAATGCTCGTGTTTCGAGTGGTGAATCGGAGAGGCGTTAGCGCCTGTAAATTCAGCACGCATGCTAGTGTGGTTGTTCATTTCGAAGGAAGGAGGTGTAACTCATGGATGTATCTTTTGTGCGCATTATTGCAGCTGTACTTGCGGTGGTCTTGCTTGCCGTCATTGTGTATCGCCGGAAGTCTAACCCCACTACGTAATCCGAGATCACCCCAGGAGGCATGTACCCATGAAGTTCGTCACGATTGTGAATAAGACCAACGGCATTGAAGTAGGAGACCTGATCGGATGTGCCGAAACGTCCGTGACGCGACTCGTGGGTCTGCTCGGCAAGCGTAGTCTGCCGTCGGGCGAGGGCGTTTGGATACGTCCCTCGTCCGGCATCCATACCTTCGGTATGCGATTTGCGATTGATGTTGTGGGGCTCGACAAGGAAATGCGGGTGGTAAAGCTGTGGACCGAGATACAGCCAAATCGAGTGACTTCGATCCGGAGAAAGGTTCAGAGTGTGGTCGAACTCGCTGCAGGAGAGATCAATGCTCGTTCTATCGAAATAGGTCACGTTTTAAGCACATTAGATACTTCGGTCCAAGTGAAGCCTTTGGCGGTAGTATCTGAGAGCTTTTCCCGGGAAGTAAAGAAACGGCAAACGGCGAAACAGGGCGGTCCACAAGGTGAGTGGGCGCTAACTTAGATGCCACTGACATCAGGACACCTTTATTCGATGTCCTTTAGTTGTGGCCAAGCTTTCAACTCGTGAGTTCTGCTTGAATTTCCGAAAAGAGTCAAATGTTACAGCACCAAGAAGTGTAAGAAGTGGATCCAGCACAAGCCTATACCGAAACTCGGCATGTGTCAGATAGTAGGGTAGGGGAAAAATCAGAAGAGGCAGTAAGAACAACCATCTATCTTTGTTTCCAGCGCGAAAAAGGAGTAGCAGCCCGGCAAAGCCTGTCAGGGTCGTAAAGAGGGCATGCAGGATGAAAATCGGTGAGCCGACAGCATTGCCTGTTCCTGTCCAGAACCGTAGCAGTCGGCGCACTGTCAAGCGAGTGGTGACGCCGGGGTGAGCTTCCATGTAAGTCAGGGCAACTTGCTGCTTGCGGCTGGTGTACCCCAACTCACCTCGTGCCTCGTAATCTGCGAGTTCATGTTGATTGTAGGTGGGAAACAGTGCTTCATCGAGGTACCCGGTAGAACCTGAGTGGTTGCCCATCCATAACTCCAGGCCCACCGTAGTACGGGTGAAAATCGGAGTGTGGAAGATGTGAGCGTTGCGAATCGGCCAGGCGGAGAAAATGAGGGCGAAACTGAGCGAAGTGGTCAGCAGAAAACTTAGCCTTTTGTGCGTTGATTGAAAAAGCGTAAAGCCGGTAAGGCTGAAAAGGGACAGAAGTAGAGCTGGATTCAGGAGACCTGCGACGGCGCACATGGCACCGCACCCCCACCAGAACAGGAAATAGGTGTGCAGTCGTTTTGACAGCATGGCTGCCATACATCCGAGTAAAAGCACACTCGAGAAACTGGTTTCCCAGAAGATCGTGGGCATCCACAGTAGCGGCAAGGAACAAGACCAGAAGAAAGCTACCCAGAACGCCGCTGCTTCGCTTGCCAGCTTCTGGCTGATTCTATATATGAGGAGGACGGTGATCAGGTTTGCGGCTAGGTTCGCAAGCATCAACACGAGCGCAGACCAAATGGTGTAGGTCCCGAAGATTGTGAATACAAAGGCAACGAAGACGGGATAGCCCGGAGCAACCATCGCCGTGGGTCCTGTGGGCAAGCCAAATGGAGAACTTAGCCCCAGACCGTGCGTTAAAGAGTCCGCAAGAAAGCCCATCTCGGAGCCGCGGGAAAAGAACCAAGCAGCATGGAAGTGGATGAGCGCGTACACAACGATTGCGAGTCGCATGGTAAGCGCGACGAAAAGTAAGAGACCTGCACGCTGCCTGGGCAGTACGGCATTACTCAACAATCGTCACCTGCGAAGTGCTGGAGAGCGATAGGGTTTTCAACGGCAGCAGCGGCACAACGAAGGAGAATGGATACGTTACGATCACCTTTACAGCACAACCCGCGATGTTTTTGGTCGAACCAGACGTGCAAGAAGCCCCTGCTGCGTTGGTGCCGGGCCATGTTGCTGTCGTTGTGATATTTGCTTTTGCTACGCCTGCGGTCGCGATTGACTGCACGAAGGTAGCGATATTGGCGCTGCTGGCATTGCAGTTGTACGCAACCGTAGCCGAGCAGGAGGCACTCCAGGACGCGCCGCGGACCATGGCGTAGCGTGCCCCTTCCTGTGCGGCATTTGCGACGAAGTGATCGACATAAAGAGCTCTCGAGCCATCCAGAATGCCGAAAATCAAGGTGAATAGGAGAATTGCGGAGATCGCGAACTCGACGAGCGTGCTCCCGGTTTCATCCCTAAGTTTGGCTGCGTTTCGATACGCAACATCTGCCCTGAAGGGAAGGCCCGCTCCAATTTCGGTCTGAGCGTCAGTTGGGCTTAGGGAGGGCGCTTGCATCAGTTGGCAGCTCGCAGTCGTGAGCTCGCCTGCAAAGGAAAACTGGATGGCAGCCCGGGAACATGGAGAACGGGTGTGTAGTTGAGCGAAGTCGCGACCACAACGTACTTCACCAAGTTGTTAGAACAACTCGGTTTCGTGGTGCACGAGGTGGAAGGGGAAGAGCCGTCGGAACATTCACAACCCCAGCTCGCCGTTGACGCCAGTCCATTCAGGTCGGCGCCATTGAGTAAGGCAGCATTTTGCATGCCGGCCGTATCGGTTGGATTTTGGGTTCCGTAGGCGGCGCCGGCGTTCGCGGCAGCAGCCACCTCGATAGCGGCATAGCCGGCTCGGCCGAGATCGACGGCTCCCACGAGTAACAGCAGAAGAAGCGGGGTGATTAGGGCGAGTTCTATGAGGCTTGAACCGCCTTGGTCGTGCAACAAACGCACGGGTGTAGATACCTGTGGTGGGCGGAGCGGCTTTGGCGATGACAGCCTTTTCGGGGTCTTCCAGAACGGGCATGAGCGCGCGGTTCGGCGTGCGTGCCGGTGAAGGCGCCATCGGCGTAACCGGAAAACCCATGAATGCCGAACAGGTGTCGCGGAGCTCATAAGAGCACGGTACAAAGCGGCGAGGACGCTGGAAATACCACTTAGGCTGGAGACGGCAGTGAGAATGTCGCAGATTCAGTCAGAACAGCTGGGTGAAACGAGGGCGGGCACGCGCATCGCTATCACCCAGTTGTGCTGAGAGGCGCTGCGGTATTTGGAAGGCTGTAATGCTATCGCCGTCTCGGCAAGCTCACAGCGGGCCGAACGGATTCGAGTCTCGCGCGACTCGCTTCTTTTTACAAAACTGCGACACTCGATGAAAACGCCGTTCCTATGAAAGGGCTAAGGAGCCAGTTCTCAAAGGGCGTGCTCTTAGCGCGCTGGCAAGGCAGGAGCTGGCTGAGGGTTGAGCTTTTCCGAGGCGACCTGGGCGGCGACACCGAGTTTGCCCTTGGCGTCCTTGTCGTGATCCTTCAGCTCCGCATAGATGTGGCGAGCGTCTTCGGTCTTGCCTTCCGTGGTGTACAGGTCGGCAAGCTGCAGCTGGGCCAAGCCGGGCGGAACGGTGCTGGCGTGCCCTTTGCCAAGTTCCTGATAGAGTTCGACCGCACGGTCCGTGCGTCCGGTCTGGGAATAAAGCTGTGCGAGCGCCAGTTTACCCAGCGCTGCTGTGTCGCCATTCCAGCCTGAGGCTACCCGCTTCAGGGTATCTTCGGCGGTGCCGTTTTGGCCGGCTTCAAGAGCCGTCAATCCTTCGAAGTACAAAGCCAGCTTGCCCGGCGCCGTCAGGTTGAAGCGTTGCGCGGCATTGGCGAATAGCGTGTTTGCCTGCGTTGCGCGTTCTTTGGAGGAGGTGAACGCCTTCATGCCCGGCGGCAGTGCCTGGCCAGGCCGCACCAGCGGCGTTTGGTACACCTGCATGGCCTCTCCAAAAGCAGTTTGGGCTTCAGCGGTGCGATGCGCGTAAATGGAGTAG
Source organism: uncultured Acidobacteriaceae bacterium (assembly GCA_964246645.1). Lineage (GTDB taxonomy): Bacteria > Acidobacteriota > Terriglobia > Terriglobales > Acidobacteriaceae > Granulicella. Next base: position 30,866 of record CAXTRN010000001.1, on the reverse strand, counting down.
CCAATCGCAATGACGGCGATGAGGAAGGTGAGGAGGCCACCGATGAGGATGGTGGTTCGCTGGTTGGCGCGTGCCCAATCGAGGCTGCTGCCCGTGGCGCCCGCAAGTGGGTCCAGGGAGTTTCCGGTTGTGTTCACGGGCCGACCGTCGCGCTTCATTGCGGTGTTCACGTAAGGTTCCGTCCTTCGCAGATGCTGGTGCGGATAAAGGGGGAAGGCCCGATACCGAACATCGATTCAGTCTAGCAGGCGGGTACGGAAATGCGGTGTCCGATTTGAGGACAGATGAGGGACGGAAAACTCGCCGTGCGGACGATTTTTGCTGAAAAAGGACGCATGGCCAAATCTCTTGCCAATCGTTGCACAGCGGGCATAGTATCGGCTCGCGATCGGTACAGTGCCCTTCTTTTGCAGCACGCGCCAGACCTGGTGTTCGCCCATTTGTGCTTTGTTTTGTTCGAGATTGAAATCTATCTGGCGGGGCGAGCCCGGCAGAGTTGAGGAGCAACACGGCTATGTCCTGGTACGCGTATTGCATTGCGGAGCGTTCGGCTTTTTCGGAACTCGCCCATCACCGCCGGCCGGTGCCGTTGGAGGGAGTTACCGGGTTATTCGGCGGACAAACCTTTCTTTTTCCCGCCGCCGATCTTTCTGTGATCGTTTCAGAACATCTGCCCGAAGATGCGGCCCGGTTGAACGGACCCGATGCCGGTGCCGCTGCCCGTGAGCACGGTCGGGTGATTGCGGCCACGTTCGCGCGATCCACGGTGTTGCCGTTCCGGTTTGGCACCTGTTTTGAGGATGACGAGGCGCTGCGGCGATCGGTCCGCTCCAACCAGAAGCATTTTCTAGCCAATGTCGAACGGCTGCGTGGTAAGGCGGAGATGCATCTGAAGGTGATGATCGACGATGTGTGCGCTGAAAAGGCAGGTCACGGCAACCGCCATGCTGCCGGGCAGGCTTATCTTTCCGAGCTGCGTGAGTCAGCGAGCCGGCAACGCGAGCGGCAATCGCGGGCACGGGCGCTTTCTGTGCAAATGCATCGCATGTTTCTTCCCTTAGAGGAAGAAATCACCTGCAAGCGGACGGTTTCCGGGAAAATGCTGCTCGACATTGCACATCTGGTCGACAAAAAGTTGGTAGAGCGCTACCAGAATAAGTACAGTTCGGCGACGCTGCAGCTGAAGGATTGCGCCATGCAACTTTCGGGACCCTGGCCTCCCTACCATTTCGTGCATGCCCAGAACCATGGTCGGGCGGTGCACGCGTAAGCGAGCCGGCTTCAAGATCCATCCCGTGGGCATGCCCCCAGAGCGCACTGCCGTGAGTCAAGGCAGAGAAGCGAATCCTACAGACTGAAGGGCTGCGAGAGTCCGAACTGGTCGGGACGAGTCAGCTACGCCTGGCTTTCGGCGGCAGGTTTTCTGCGTGTAAGTACGGCTGAACGCCGTTTGCGGCGCCGATCGCTGGCGTGGTCGATCTTCTTCCAGAAGCCGATAAAGTAATCGACGGCGGAAATGATGGAAACCAGAGCCATCCAGTAGATAGCGGTGACGGCGATCAAATGCACCCCGATGACCATCGGGCCAAAATCCCACTCATACCAGCGGTGGCTCAGGATAGCGGCGACAACGGAGACGATCTGGATGACGGTTTTCAGCTTGCCGACATCGGAGGCCTGAATGGTGAAGCCTTCTGACACCGCGATGGAACGCAGGCCACTCACAAGAAATTCTCGGCCAATGACTACAACAGCGATCCAGGGTGGCACAATCCCGGGCGTATAGGCGACCAGGACGATGTAGGCCGCCGAAACCATGAGTTTGTCGGCGAGTGGGTCGAGCAGCATGCCGAGGGTCGTAATTTGCCCGCGTTTGCGCGCGAAGTAGCCGTCCAGGCCATCAGTGACCGACGCCAGAATAAAGACCGCTGAGGCGAAGATTTCCTGCTCGCCATGAGCGCCATGGAACGGCGAATGCGCGGACAAGGCCCAGATCAGCACCGGAACGGCCGCGATGCGGGTCAGCGTGATGGAATTAGGCAGGTTCACCGTCGACTCAGGTTGCAGAGCGCAAACACAGTCATTCTGTCATAAGCGACGCAAAGGGAGCGTGGAAGCGGCGTTCCTGCTATCGACCTTTCTTAAGAAGAAGGCTTTCGTTACAAAAAGATCCGGGTTCGAGGATCCGAACCCGGGTGAGCGAAATTGGTCTCTTGCGAGCAGATTCCGATTTACTGGTCATTCCCTTGCGTATTTTCCACAGCCGTCAGGGTGCCCAGCAGACCGCCTGACTCTCCCTTGAGGCCAGCCGCAAAGTAAACAGCGATGGCAGAGCCGGCACCGGTGCCGTTACCGACCGAAAGGCCCCAAAGGCCGTCGATGACGATTGGCGTGTTCGCGGCATTCATCAACTTGCCGTCGAAGTGGCCGGTCGTGGCGTTGAAAGCATCGATCTCGCCGCTGCCGAAATTGCCGACCAGGATGTCATGGCTGAAAGCACCAAAATCCCCGGGCGCCTGCACGAGTCCCCAGGGAGCATTCAGGTAGTTGCCGTGGTCGAAGCGTACAAGCAGCTTGCCTGTGGGGGAGAAGACGTCAACATAGCCGAGGCCGGCACCGTCGACTTCGTCGTGCTTGCCACCGCCTTGGGCGGCATAGGCGACGTACAGGTTGCCACCGATGTTCTGGATATTGAAGGGCGCAAAACCGCGAGGCATCTGGTCGTCGTCGAAGCGTTCTTCCATTTTGGCGACGTGCCGGAAGTTGGTGTCGTACACCTGGATTCTGCCTTTACGGAAATCGGCGGCATAGAGGAAATTGGCTGGCCCGCCGAACTCATTTACGGTAGCCGCAGTGAGTCCCTTGAACACCGATGCCTGGTTCGTGTTCACCGTGATGAGGGCGGCTTTAGGGTTGACGGCGGGGTTCCAGCCGGAGATGGTGCCGTCTTCGGTAGCAAAAAGAAAGGCGGCCGGTTTACCGGGCGCTACGTCGAAGCCCGTGGTGGCGTTGAAAATTGTGCCGGTCGGAGAGCCGGGTTTTCCTGAGACCGCAGAAGGAATGGTAACCACGAGGGCCTGTGTGGCTCCCGCGCCGTTGTACAGCGTAGATAGGCCGGTGCCGTTATCGGAAGTCCACCATGCGCCTGTGGAAGAACGAGAAAGTCCCCATGGATTCACCAGATTGGAATCCACGTTCGCACCGGAGGTGTTGGAGGTGAGGTCGGTTTGCGTGTAGTGCTGCGTGAACTGGGCATGACCCACTGCGGTGCAGGCCGAGGCAAGCGCGAGAACAGCGCTGAAAGAGGATCTGGCGGTGAAAGGCATGGTAATGCTCCTGATGGTGCGGTACGAAGGACTGGATCTACCCGGAAGTTTTGCTCAACGCACAAGCACATCCAAGGCATGCCCTGACGCTAAAACGCGCGCCTGCCGAAGTTGTCACGCGTTTGTCACCGCTTTGCCAATCTTTTCTGACACCGATGCAGGGAAGCCCGAGAACGCGAAGTCGTCAGCACCCTTTCGGCAAAGCGCTTCTCAGCCGAGATGACGTGTCATGGATCCATCGGCTGTATTCTGAGCGAGAATCCTTGTATGCCGCATTTGGCCGTATTTGCCCTTCTTTTCGCGATGCAAGGGGTGCCGGAAAGCGCCGCGCCTGCAAAACAGGTTCGCGTGACACCTGAACAGGTCAGCCTGCCTTTGGGAACGCCGCTTTGGATTCGGTCCAATCGCGATCTGCCCCTGCATGTGGGCCAGGCGGTGGAGGGCGAACTGATGTACCCGGTGTACGCCGACAACCGCTTGCTGTTGCCGACAGGCACAGCCGTCGAGGGAAGCATCGTGGGGCTTGAGGCGGATCGGTCGCATCGCCTGCAAGCGCGATTGCGTGGTGATTTCACACCCTTCAGCCATCCTGTGGTGCAGTTTCGGGCCTTTTCCCTACCGGACGGCACGCGGGTAACCATTCCCGCCGGTCCCGCCACCGATGGAGCACCCGTTCTGCAACTGACGCCGCCGCCACCGCGCAAAGGCGGGCTGATTCACCAGCAGTTCGCGATGGGCGTAGACATGGTAAAGGACCGTATACGGGTTGTGACCGCGCCGGGCAAAAGGGATCGTTTACGGCATTTGTTGTACTCGCAGCTGCCGTATCATCCGCAGCGGGTCGTGGCCGGGACGGTGTGGACCGTGGACACAACGGCTGCTATGGATTTGCCGCCGATGATGACGGCCACAACTGCCGTCGCTCCGCATGGTTTTCCGGCAGTGGCGGGTGCAGGTGCAGGTGCAGGCCCGAGGGCGGAGGGGCCAGCGACCTGGACATTGCAGGCGTACCTGACGGATACGCTTTCTTCTGCGAAGGTTCATCCCGGCCAATCGATCCGAGCGGTTGTCGCTGAGCCGGTACTGGACGCGGCGGGCGCGGTGACCGTGCCGCAGGGAGCGGTGTTACAAGGCGAAGTGACCCGCGTGCGTGCTGCCCGGCGGCTTGGCCGCGCCGGGCAGTTGCGGTTCGATTTCCGCCAGCTTACCCTTCCGGGAAGCACGCAAGCGCAGCAGGTGCAAACCACACTCGCGGGCGTGGATGCCACAGGAGACGCGAACCTTTCCCTGGATCGCGAAGGGGAAGTCAAGCCCAAGCCGAAGGATAAGGTGGTGGTGCCGTTATTGCTTCTCGCGCTGGCCAGCCGTCCTTTGGATCGAGACCACGGGGACGGGGCTCTCGGTAAAGATGCCGTAGCCTCGAACAGCCTCGGGGTGGTTGGTTTTCTGGTGGGTACGGCCGGGGGATGGACCGACGTCGCGGCCGGCATTGGATACTACGGCGCTGCGATCTCTGTCTGGAACCGGTGGATCAAGCGTGGCGATGAGACGGTTTTGCGGCGCGATACCCGCATCGTGATCCGCACGACAGTGCGCCGGTCGGCGCCGTTGCAGGCTCCCGGCAGTGTTCCCCGATGATGTCAACTGGCTCGCTAGGGTAGAACCTGGGCGCGGCATCACCTCGCGTTGGAACCCTGAAAAGCAGGGTTTGACGCTCAGCTGCACGCCTCCGGTCGAGATGACACCGCACGGCTGAACGAATTTCCAGCTGTGAAGGCCATCAAGACCGGAAACATGCTGCCATTACTTGCTATGTCTTGTTTTACGCATACATGCCGCGCTGCTTGGTGGTATAGGCCACGCGATCGATGGCGAGCATGTAGGCGGCAATGCGGTTGTCGACGTTGTGGGCGACGGCATACTGAAGGACATCGGTGAAGCTGTCGGCCATGATGCGTTCCAACCGCTGGTTGACCTCCGCTTCGGTCCAGAAATAGCCCATGCGGTCCTGCACCCATTCGAAGTAGCTGGTGGTGACCCCGCCGGCGTTGGCAAGGATGTCGGGGATGACGAAAACGCCGTTCGCAGCCAGCATCTCATCTGCGATGGTGGTTGTGGGGCCGTTTGCGCCTTCACAGACGATACGTGCGCGTACCTGCCCGGCGTTCCGGCTGGTGAGCACGTTTTCCGTGGCGGCCGGAATCAGGATGCCGCAGGGGTGCAGCAACAGTTCATCTTTGTCGGCGGCTTCTGCTTCTTTAAAGCCGTGAATTGTTCCTGTGCGGGCTTTGTGCTCCAGCAGTTCGGAAATATCGAGGCCGTTGCGGTTGAACAAGGCACCGTCGTACTCGGCGATGCCGATGACCTTATAGCCCTTGTCCCACAAGATCTTCGCGGTGTTGGAGCCCACATTGCCGAAGCCCTGGACGATGACGGTGGTGTCCTCGGGACGCATGTTCAGGTGCTTCAAGGCCTCGTCGCAGCAGACGACGACGCCGCGGCCGGTGGCTTCCCGTCGTCCTCGTGATCCGCCCATATTGACGGGCTTTCCGGTGACGACCGAGGTGACGGTTTGGCGCAGATGCATGGAGTAGGTATCCATGATCCAGGCCATGGTCTGCTCATCGGTGCCCATATCGGGGGCAGGGACGTCTTTTTCTGGACCGATAAATTCGATCAGCTCGGCGGTGTAGCGTCGGGTCATGCGTTCGAGCTCGCCTTGGCTCATGTGCTTGGGATCGCAGATCACGCCGCCTTTGGCGCCGCCGAAAGGAATATTCACGACAGCGCACTTCCACGTCATCCAGCTGGCGAGGGCGCGCACCTCATCAAGAGAAACGTCGGGGGAGTAACGGATGCCGCCTTTGGCAGGACCGCGGGCTACAGAGTGTTGGACGCGGTAGCCGGTAAAGACCTCGACGGAGCCGTCGTCCATGCCGACCGGGATGTGCACGATGATCTCGCGCTGCGGGTAGCGGAGAACCTTCCAAAGCCCGGCGTCCAGATTGAGCTTGGAAGCGGCCGTGTCAAAGCGAGCGGCTTGCGCTTCCCAAGGGTTGGTTTCCTGGGCCAGGGTCATGGTGTTGCTGATTACTGCTGAAGCCATACTGCTGTCCTGCTTTCGAATCGGTACCGGGTTGGCGGCAAGTGCCTCCGCGGGCGGTACGAGATGTTCGGTGGTCATGGTGTCCTCCTTGACCTGACCCTTGTTGGATGTTGGCAAGGGCCGGGTGGAAGCGAGGTTTGCAACGTACGCGGCCAGCAAGGCTGACCAAACCGGGTGATCGTAGGCCCGTGGGAAGGTGTTTGGCAACCCACGAAAGATGTACGGTTTGGATACTATGAACGGTATGCCGGCGAGCGAGACCACACCGAATTTAAGCGAGTTTTTAACGCTTGCACGTACACATACGCTGATTCCGCTGACACGGCTTGTTCCTGCCGACCTGGAAACACCGGTGGGCGCCTTTTTGCGCGTGGCTTCGATGGAAACCGAGGCCTTTCTGCTCGAATCGGTGGAAGGCGGCGAGAAGATTGGTCGTTACACCTTCATCGGCGTGCGGCCGTACCGCACCCTGACGGCCGCGGATGGGAGGATCACTGTCGCCGAAAACGGAAAGGTGCAAACGTACGCGGCGGACATTTTTGCGGAGTTAAAAGCAGCTTTGGCCGCGCACATTCCTGCAAAATTGCCTGGACTACCCCCATTTACCGCAGGCGCGGTCGGCTTTTTCGCCTATGACGTGGTGCGGCAGATCGAACGGCTGCCGGCTTTGGCGACCGATGAGCTGCGCGTACCTGACGCGCACCTGATGTTTTTCGATCAGGTGCTGGCATTCGATCACTTGAAGAAAGCGATTCACTTGATTGTGACGGCAGGGGCGCGTGCGCCTTTGACCACTGAGGGTGCATCGAGTGCCTTTGACGACGCTGAGGCTCGCCTTGATGAGCTCGAGGCCTTGCTGGAAGCGGCGCTGCCAAAACCGGCACGGATGCAGATTTCAGGGCCGTTGGAGATTTTTCCACGCACAAAGGCTAAAGATTTTCTCGCCGCGGTCGATAAGACAAAAGAGTACATCGCGGCAGGGGACATCTTTCAATGTGTACTTTCGCAGCGATTCGATTGTGTGCCGGAGGTGGATGCCTTTGAAATTTATCGATCGCTGCGCATCGTGAACCCGTCGCCGTACATGTATTTTCTGCGGTTTGGATTGACCGGGGGCGCGGGGATTGGAGCACCGAATGCCCTTCGACGCTGTCACATCGTCGGCTCATCGCCGGAGTTGCTGGTGCGGGTGAAGGAGGGCCGGGTCGAGTATCGGCCGATCGCGGGGACGCGTCCGCGGGGCGCCGATGAGGAGGAAGATGTCGCACACGAGCAAAGTTTGCGCGCGGACGCAAAAGAGGTTGCGGAGCATGTGATGTTGGTTGACCTGGGACGCAATGACCTGGGGCGGGTGAGCGAATTTGGCAGCGTACGGGTGAAGGACCTCATGTTCGTGGAACGCTACTCCCATGTCATGCACCTGGTCAGTGCGCTGGAAGGGACTTTGAAGGCAGATTTGGCGCCTCTTGATGCCTTTCGGTCCTGTTTTCCGGCCGGAACGCTTTCAGGCGCCCCGAAAATTCGAGCGATGGAGGTGATTGAGGAACTCGAACCGGCTCGGCGCGGAGTATATGGCGGAGCGATCATCTATGCGGATTTCAGCGGAAATTTCGATAGCTGCATCGCCATCCGGACACTGTTCATGGATGGTGAAAGGGGGTATATCCAGGCAGGCGCAGGCGTGGTGGCCGATTCGGTGCCGCAAAAGGAGTTTGAAGAGTGCGGAAACAAGGCGCGCGCGGTGGTGCGGGCGATCGAACGAACCCGTAAAGGTTGACCTGCGTCGATGTAAGTCTGAACCCGCAGATTTGACCTTACCGACACGGCGGAAAACAGGCCATCGAAAACCAGCTTTGTTTCCCGCATAGATTTCTGGCAAACAAAGATTCGTTCACCGCAGCTTTGCAAATGCGGTCAGACTTGGGAGGTCACCTCCGATTCCTTCGGAGCCGGCAAGGGTCGGGTGCTTGCCGTTAGAATGTCGGTGTGGTCTTTGTGCTCGACAACTACGACAGCTTCACGTACAACCTCGTGCAATACATGGGCGAATTGGGCGCTGCGGTCGTCGTGAAGCGCAATGACGAGGTAACGCCGGAGCAGGTAGTCGCGCTTCGCCCGGAGCGGATTTTGCTGTCGCCGGGGCCGTGTACGCCGCAGGAAGCAGGGGTGCTGATTCCGCTGATTCGCCACCTCGCCGCGTTGCCGGCTGAAGACCAGATTCCTACGCTGGGAGTTTGTTTGGGACACCAGGCGATCGGCGCGGCGTTTGGGGGCAGGGTGGTGCGGGCGGCGCAACTGATGCATGGGAAAACAAGTGTGATCGACCACGATGGGCAGACCATCTTTCGTGATCTGCCACAGCCGATGACCTGTACACGCTACCATTCCCTGATTGTGGAAGAAGCAAGTTTGCCGGAAGTTTTAGAGGTGTCGGCGCGTGTAGTGGGCCAAAGCACGATTATGGGCTTGCGGCACAGAACTTTGCCGTTTGAAGGCGTTCAGTTTCATCCGGAGAGTGTATTGACCGAGGGCGGGAAGCAACTTATCGGGAATTTCCTGCACGGCTGATGACGCTGAACCTTATCGAGACGAGCCACACGCGGAGCCGCAGCTATGCCTCGTCGAATGTCAGCAGCGTAGGAAGGATAAGGATTCGTGGGTAGGCTCATGGGTTTCAACGGCGGGATCGTGAGGCAAGGAAAGCGTGCCGGCACCTTCGTGCTGCTGGGGCTTGCATGGCCCATCCATGCACAGCAGTCACCGATGGGGACCGTGGCAACGCGGGATGCGCGGGTGACGGGTGGGCTGGAGGTACGCGGTGAACAGGCGCGACTCCTGACCAATGCCAGCGTAACGGCCTACAACCGCACCGCCCCAATCGCCTTGGCGCGCGGGGGCGAGGTGCTGGTTTGCTCGACAAGCGACTTTCATCTACTGCGGTCCGGCACGGCGGGCGGGTTGATCTTTGGTTTGGACCGCGGTGCGTTTGAGGTGCACTCGCCCAGCACGAGGCAGGACGTGATTTTGACGCCCGATCTGAAATTGACACCGGTGACCCAAGGGCCGCTCAATGTGCAAGTGCGTGTAACGCCGGAAGGTGATACCTGTATCGACAATAGCGGCGCGACCGCCCCGGTGTTGGCGGTCAGCGATCCGTTTTCAGCGGCAGGGTACCGCATTTTGCCGGGGCAGCACCTTTTGTTCGTTAAGGGCGACCTTCATCGCGTGGTGGATCGGGAGCGGTCACCGTGCGGGTGCCCGAATGCCGCGCAGAGCGTGGTCGCAAAGAACGGCGCACCGATGACCCCGGCCCAGGCCGCCGCAGCCAGGTACCCCTTTCCACAAGCGCAGAGTGAAGGACTCGCCCCGGCCGCGGCTCCAGAAAACGCGGCTTCAGGAAACGCGGCTTCAGGAAACGCGGCCCCGGTGGGTACGGCGAGTTCGCAGGTAAGTACCACCTTCAACTATGGCGAAGGGCAAAATGCACCGCCCACCTATGGTGCCGGACCAGCGGAGCCGGTGGGTGCCGCGGGTGCGGCCGCGCCGGGCAGTGTACCTGCTGGCCCGAGGGACGCTTCGACAGACCGTGGCTTTGGCGGAGCCTTGCGGCGCTTCTTTCATCGCCTTTTTCACCCACACGCCTGATCGTGTACAACGAACGGGCGTGCCGGGTACTTGCACTACAATCACTCAGGACGCGATTTCAGCTTGCAAGCAATGAAGTAGGCGAGTGCGCGTTTGAGTTGATTGGTTAATCTTCAATTTCCAACAGGAGTCCCATATGGCGATACCCGCCACGCAGATGCGTCCCGGCATGATTATTAAGTTCAAAGATGATCTTCATCTGGTTTTTTCCGTTGAACATCGGACGCCCGGCAATCTGCGCGCCTTCATTCAGGCCAAGCTGCGCAATATCCGCACAGGATCGATGTTTGTGGAGCGTTTCCGCTCGCCTGACCCGATCGACCGTGTCATCGTGGACGAAATCAAGATGGAATATCTGTACAACGACGGCGACGACTACTACTTCATGGACCAGGAAAACTATGAGCAGACCAACCTGAAGCACGACGTGCTCGGGGATGCGGTGGAATTTTTGACCGCCAATCTGCCGGTTTCGGTAAGTTTCTATGATGGCAAGGCTGTGGGCATCGACCTGCCACCCTCGGTAGAGATGACGGTGCTGGAAACCGAGCCGGGTATCCGGTCGGCCACGGCGAGCTCGGTAACTAAACCGGCCAAGACCGAGACGGGTCTGGTGGTACAGGTGCCGGCTTTCATCAATGAAGGCGAAAAGATCCGGGTTGACACCGCGGAAGGTGCGTACATGAGCCGCGCGTAAGGTAGCGGCACAAAACGTGGCAGCACAAAACGTGGCAGCACAAAACGTGGCAGCACAAAACGTGGCAGCACAAAGGGCACCGGCGATGCTGGTGCCCTTTGTGCTGTTCCTCTAAGCGGCGTTCGGTGAACTAGCGGAACTAGAAGCGATACACGGCGCTGATGGCGGGCTCTTCCGTGGCGCGCCATGCTTTGGTGCTGATGGCGGGCTGATAGAAGTTCGGCGCACGGTAGTAGAGCGAACGGCCGGAAACGCGGAAGGCGATGTGCTTATCGCCGGTCGGGATGTCGAAACCGGCTTCAAGCAGACCGGCACCACGGATCTGGTTTGAAGCGAGCGCCGGGGTAAAGTCCAGTGCGCCGCCGCCGACTTCGAGATAGGGCTGGAAGGGGATGTGCTTGGGGTGGAAGAGGTAGCCGCCCGTGAACTCATGCACATCGGTTGTGACGCGGGTTTCACCCGGGGTGGTGCTGTCGGTAAGGTTATAAACGTAGCGCTCCTGGTAATGGTTGAAACCGTAGTTCAACGCAATACCCGCCCAGGGCTTCGGGTGCAATTGCAGCGAAGAAACAAACCCCGCGGACCAGGTGGTGAACTGCTGCTGATTAAAGACCTGGTCGGTGTGCGATCCATTCGGGATGGCATAGGTGTTGTTCACATACCCGTTATTGGATTCAAGGATTGTGCTGAACTGTCCGGTTCCTCCGACGGACAAGCTTGCCCCATGGTTCTTGAGATACTGCGCCTGGGCGGAAACTGCCGTCAGCGCCAAGAGTGTGGGAAGTGTGCGACGAAGAAGGGGCATGATTTTTGAATCTCCTCAGAAGTGTGTCAGGAAAAGGGCGAGTGCTCGCAGGTACCCTGTGATGACTCGGCTTCTCACGAAAGTGAAGCAACAGCTCGAGCAAGAGGTGCTGTTGGCCGGAAAACGTGTTCTTGAATAACAGACGCGACGAGACAGGGCTAGGTTGTCTTTTTTTTGCTCCGGATATTCACACTTGCTTGCTGTGGATGGTTCTGCGACACTATCTGTTCATGGTGTCGCATTTTTTGGTGCAAGGACGCGTTCAGGGCGTCGGCTTCCGTTGGTTTGTGCATCGGGAAGCGGCGGAACTGGGATTGCGAGGCACGGTGCGCAACACCGACCGCGGTGAGGTGGAGGTAGTGGCCGCAGGCAGTGCGGAAGCGCTTGCCGAACTGAGGGCGGAACTACGAAAAGGATCGCGCGGCAGCCGTGTCGACGCGGTCGTCGAGCACGAACTGGCGGAAGCCGAGGCTGACGCGCTTGGGCCATTCCAGATCGAAGGGGCCTGGTAGCGCGATTCGGACATAAAATTCGGAATTCAGAACAATTTAGAACAGGAAAGCAGCAATACCCCATGGCTGACATCGATTGCGAGCCGCTCAAGGCGCTCATCCGCACCATTCCCGATTTTCCCAAGCCGGGCATCCTCTTTTACGACATCACGACGCTGTTGAAGGACAAAGCCGGTTTTCGGCAACTGATCGATGCCTTTGTGGCGCATTATGAGGGCCAGCAAATCGATCTGGTGCTGGGCACGGAGGCGCGGGGATTTATCTTTGCGCCCGCGATCGCGTACCAGTTGAACGCGGGATTTGTTCCGGTACGCAAGCCGAAGAAGCTGCCCGCCGAGACAGCAAAGGTCAGCTACGACCTGGAATACGGCTCCGACGCGCTGGAATTGCACCGCGATGCCGTACAGCCAGGCCAACGGGTGTTGCTGGTGGACGATCTGTTGGCGACCGGCGGTACAATGGCCGCGACGGTGCAGTTGGTACAGCAGCTCGGCGGCACAGTTGCCGGCATTGCATTTGCAATTGAGCTTGACTTTCTAAACGGAAGAAATAAGCTGACGGGACATGACGTGTTCAGCTTGTTGCACTACGCAGAGTAGATCGTCCCGCTGTTTTTCACTGAGCCTGCAGAGTTTGGCCCTCTTGCTGACGGTCGCTTTTGCGCCGGCATCGATGAAAGGGCAAGGTGTTTCGGCATCTTCACAGCTTTTAACCGCTACGGATATGTCATCCCTGGAATCGGTGTACCAGCGGCCTTGGCATATGAAGGTTCAGATTGATGTACCCGACAAAAACAAGCAGCCGGGCCCTGTCGGAACGATCGAACGCTGGCAGGACGCCGGGAAGTCCCGGACGGTGTATCTGGTAGGAAATACTAAGCTGACAGAGCTTAACGTCGACGATAAACAATATCGCGTGCAGGAAGGCGATCCGATCCCCGACGCGGTTCGGGACGCATTCCTTGCCATTCTGCATCCCGGACCGTCTGTTCAAGCGTTGAATGGAACACTGCCGGAGTTACACAAGCAAACTATTGGGAAAGTAACTCTCGATTGCATCATGTTGGCCCGAACGCTTCCGGCTGGACAGGTAGCTCCTTTAGGGCTGTTCCCGACCTATTGCCTAACGGATGATGGACAGATTGCGGCGAGCTATAACCTTGGCAGCTGGACGATCTCGACTTCCAATCAAGAAAGGTTTCTAGATCACAGTGTCGCAATGAATGTTTCTGTGCGACAGAGTTCAGCGCTTCTCGCCAGGGCCAAGGTCGTTGAGTTAAAAGCCTACACGCCCGAGCCGGGCGAATTTGATCCAACGCCGGAGTTGGTTGCCAGTGCTAAGAGCGTACGGCTTTCAGGTGCTGTGGTCGCTGGCCGGAAGACGCACAGCATTGCTCCTATCTATCCTGATTCCGCGCGGTCTGCGCATGTCTCTGGGACCGTGCTGCTGAGTGTCACGATCGGAGAAGATGGTCTGATTGAATACCTGGTACCTTTATCGACTCCGACTGTCGATTTCGCCATCGCCGCCATGACAGCGGTGCGGCAATGGCAGTACAAACCATATTTGCTCAATGGTCAGCCGGTAAGGGTGAACACAACGGTCACGGTTAACTTCAACCTGCGCTGATGCTGGTGAAGACACGTACCGCGATGGCGCACATGCTGCCGAGCGATCGCCCTTCCGCATCCAACCGCGTGAGGACATCATGACGCAAAGCTTTGGATACGCCGCTCAGTCAGAAACCACGCCGGTCGCCCCATATTCGTTCGAACGCCGGGAGCCCGGCCCTCACGATGTTGTGCTGGCGATCCGGTACTGCGGCATTTGCCACTCGGATATTCATCAGGTACGCGGCGAGTGGGGTTCGAAGCTGTATCCCATGGTGCCGGGGCACGAGATTGTCGGCACGGTGAGGGCCGTCGGCAGTGCCGTGACGCGGTTTAAGGTGGGCGATGCGGCGGCGGTAGGCGTCATCGTTGAGAGCTGCCTTGACTGCGACAATTGCAAGGGTGATCTCGAGAATTATTGCTCAAATGGTGGCGCGCGCGATACCTACAACGCGGTGCTGCGAGACGGCACGCGGACGATGGGCGGGTATGCCGACAATATCGTCACGCCGGAGCACTTTGTACACACGCTGAAGCCGGGAATCGACCTCGCCGGCACGGCGCCGCTGTTGTGTGCGGGCATCACGACCTACTCGCCATTGCGGCACTGGGGCGTGGGACCGAACATGAAGGTCGGCATCGTGGGCCTGGGTGGCCTTGGCCATCTGGGATTGAAGTTTGCGCACGCCTTTGGGGCCCACGTGGTGCAGTTCACAACGTCGGAAAGCAAAGTGGCCGATGCGAAAAAACTCGGCGCCGATGAAGTCATTCTCTCTAACGACAAGGCGCAGATGAGCAAGCATGCCGGCAGCTTCGATTTCATTCTCGACTGTGTTTCCGCGCCGCATGATATGAATGCGCTGCTGGGACAGTTGCGGCTGAATGGCACGCTCTGCCTGGTGGGGATTCCTGAGGTGCCGTTGACGGTGCAGCCGTTCTCCGTCATCGCCAATCGCCGGTCCCTGGCCGGCTCGGGCATCGGCGGCATGAAGGAAACGCAGGAGATGTTGGACTACTGCGCGGACAACAAGATTGCCGCGGATGTGGAAGTGATCGCCTATGACAAGGTGAACGAGGCTTACGACCGAGTGCTGAAGGGCGATGTGAAATATCGCTTCGTGCTGGACAATGCCACGCTCCGGCAGTCGTAAGTGCTGGGGCTCTGGCCTTGGTCTTCCTTGTAAACCTGTGCTTTGTCGATGGAACGGGTGAGGTTTCCGGCGTGCAAAACGCATGCCGGAAACCTTCCCTCGTTTATAGGGTCCTTTGCGGAGTTAAAGCCATAGAAGGTACTGCGGATTCGTTACTGCGCGGGTTGATTGGGGAGTGAGTTTGCCGGTTTGTGGATCGCGCGCAAAGGTGGTGACCGAGTTACCGTTCTGGTGTGCGCAGAGCAGCCAGCGCTCTTCGGGATCAAGAGCGAAGAAGCGGGGTGTGCGCCCGCCGCAGTCCAGTTGTTGCAGCAAGGTCAACCGGCCTGTTACGGCATCGATGCGAAAGCCGGTAAGCAGGTCAGCGCCGCGCGTGCTGGCGTAAAGAAAGCGGCCATCGCGGCTGAGGGCAAGCTCCGCAGCGGTGTTTAGCTGGCCAGACGCGGGCGTCGCCGTTGCAGCACTTGGGTTCACAGGCAAGAGCGATACCGTACTTTCCGGTACCGGGATTGCCTCGGCATGCCGCCCACGCACGCGCCAACGGTACAGATCGACGGTGCAGTCGAGTTCATGGGTGCAGTAAAACCAGCGCCCGTTGGGGTGAAAGGCGAGGTGGCGCGGCCCGGAACCGGCGCGCATCGGCACCCGCAGCGGGTCGCCGAAGGAGCGCTCGGCGTTTGGCGTGAGCGGAAAGATCAGCAGGTCGTCTTCGCCTAGATCGCAAGCAAGAACGAAGCGATTGTCCGGCGAAAGGACGGCGCAGTGGAAATGGGAGGCGTCCTGACGGTCGGCCTGCGGTCCTAATTTTCCGCACAGCGCGTTGCCGGCGCAGGCAAACACATCGGCGACGGCGCTGGGTTTACCCGCCGCGTCCAGCCGAAATCCGGAAAGGCTGCCGCCGCTGTAGTTTGCGGTGAAGAGCAGACGTCCCGTTCGGTCTACGGAGACGAAGCAGGGGGCGTTGCCGTGGGTTGGGGCTTGGCCCAGGGTCGTGAGGGTGCCCCGCAGGCGATCGACCGCGAAGGCGGAAACGGCAGCGGCGTCGCCATCGCCCTCATTGGCGGCATAGATGATGGGCAGGCGGGGGTGCCGCGCGAGAAAGGTTGGATTTGGGGTGGCGACGGCCAGTTCGGGCGCGCCGAGTTCGCCGGTTGCGCTGTCCCAGCGTGCGCGAAAGATGCCTTCTCCGGTAACCGGGCCAAGAAGCACCCAGGAGTGACTGTCACCCGCTTGGGCCCAGGTGCGGGTGGTTTGGTAAGCGGCTGCGGCGAGTGCCGTTTGCAAAAATCGACGCCGTGGCATCCTGTGGGTCAGCATGACGGTCGAGTGTATCGGATAAACGCGACTCTGCGCGCACAGAACGAAATTTAGTCGGAAAGGGAAGGTTTCGTTGGCAAGCGTTGAGGCTAGGGGCGAGAGGGGGTAGTGAGCCCGTCCGATTGTGCCGCGGTGTGCCGTTCTTCAGGCAGCTTGAAGTCCATCTCGGCCGGGTGTGCGTCCGCATTGATGACAGGCAGCGCGGGTAGGGCGTCGACTCCACCGGCCTCTTTGACCACGGCAGCCACGTGGTGCAGCACCTCGGCCACGGTCATGGTGTAGAGTTCGCGGCCGTTATCGTAGCCGCTTTCGATCGCCGTTTTGAGGTAACGTCCGGCAGCTTGCGCGGCCAGGTAATCGGTGATGACCTTGCCGTTTTGGCGCTTCTGTTCGATCCATGCGGTATTGGGCATGGCAATCCACAGCGGGCGCTCGTTCACACTGAAACGAATGTCGGTGGCATCGGCATGGCGGGTCGCGATGGCCACCAGGGTGCCCTTCCAAACGCAGTGCAGTGCCTCTTCCGTCCAGCGATCCGTGGCGACGAAGTCCTCATACATAGGATTTCAGGGTAGCGGAAGCGCAGGTTGGGGGCAAGGGCAGCGCTGGACTGCATGGCATGGTTCGGGGCAGGGTGGCTATTTCCAAACGACGATGCATCCAATCGGGCGAGGGGAAGCGATGAAGATTCTTGTGATTGGCGCGGCGGGCAAAACGGGGGAAGCGATCGTAAAACAGGCGCTGGCGGCAGGCCACACGGTGACGGCGTTTGTGCACAGTGCAGCGGAGTTCACGGGCGATGGCGCTCGCGTGATCGAAGGGGATGTGCTCGACAGCGCGGCGGTGAACGCGGCGGTGGCTGGCCAGGATGCGGTGCTCGATGCGCTTGGCGGCCACACGCCCTGGAAAGAAACCTCGCTCGAAACCAATGCGGCGCGCAATGTCATTGCCGCGATGCGCCTACATGATGTCAAACGCCTGCTGGTGATCTCCGCAATCGGGGTGGGCGGCACGGAGGAACTGGTGCCGAGCTGGTACGAGCACCTGATTATGCCGACACTGCTGCGCGGCGCCATGCAGGACAAAGAAAGAATGGAGCCGGTGGTGGAAGCGAGCGGGCTCGAGTGGACGCTTGTCCGTCCGGGACATCTGGTCGACGGCAAAGCGACCGGCAAGGTGCTGACCTTTGAACGGGGCAGCGGAAAAACGGCGCACAAAATCACCCGTGCGGATGTGGCCGCCTTCATGCTCCAACTATTGGAGGACGGACGCTACAAGCATGAAGCGGTAAATATCGCTTCGAACTGAATGTGCATTGCGGATCGGGATATGAACGTAGCTGCATCGTTTGCCACTGTTTGCGGCAGGCCGGCCAACGCCGCTCCGCGTTGGCCTCGCTTCTATAAGGACGGTACGGATGTTCTAATAGAAGTTGTGGCTTCGGCTGCAAGTGCAGGTGCGGGAGTTTTGCTTTGGTGGGAAGTTTGCACGTCGGTCGACGGTGGGGAATGCAGCGGTGGAGTGTAGGCAGCCTGGCCGCTGTGATGCTGCTTTGTGGAGCATGGGGAAAGAGCGAAGCGCAACGGAAGCAAACGCCTCCACGGCGATCGCGTCGCGAAACCAATGCAAGCCGGCAGGCGCGTATTCAGCGCACCATCCACGACACGTATGCCCACCGTTATGAGGTCATTGGCGGGGGTGGATACCTGCGTTGGAAGAGTGGGCCGGCCAACCGGAAGAACAATGAAGTGACATGGGCAGCCGAGGCGGACCGTTACCTCACCCCACGCCTGGCGGTGGTGGGCGATGCACGTGGGTCGTTTGGCCGAGCGTATCAGGTCGAAAACTTCGGTTTGCTATACCCGCAGATCCCTCGCCCACAGATCAATGAATATTTCTTCACCGGTGGCGTGAACTACCGTTTTTACGCGAAGGAAAAGGTCGCACTGAGTGTAAAGGGGACCGGCGGTGTGGTGTGGGGCCTTTTTTCAGGCGGTGCGCAGGGGCTAACCGGACAGCAGGTGGGGCTTTGGCAGGATGGCTTCCGGCCGGCGTTTACGGCAAACTTCAATGTGGATTACAACTTTTTCCCGAACCTCGCCGTTCGGGTTTCGCCCACCTATGTCGGCACGACCTTCGGTGGAAGTGTGCAGAATAATATTGGGATCAATGCGGGAATTGTGTACCGTTTCGGGCAGCAACGATAGTGAGCGGGGAGAGCACGGTGTCCAAGGGCTGGGAGTCGAAAAACGTGGAAGAACAGCAAGCACAGGCAGTTGAAGCGCGCGCGACCGCACAGGGTGTCGCTACGGCACGACGCGATGATGCAGAGATCAAGCGGCGGATTCAAGGCCTGGAAATGCAGCGGGAACGCGTGTTAAGCGAGCAAACATCGAGCCCGCATCGTCGTAATGCGCTGGAACAGGCATTGGCAACGCTGGAACGCGAGCTGGAACAGCTGGGCTGGTCAGTGAAGCTGTAGCGCTGCTTGAGCTTTTTCAGGGTTCCTCGCTGATAGGGTTATGTTTCAGCAGGTAACACTAGGAAGCGCGATTCACCACGTATGCATTTGCCTGCGCCGTGGGCGTCAGAACTACTGTTTGAATTTCTACATGGGCTGGCTGGCTGGCGACCCAGACGATCGTTTCTGCGATGTCCTCGGGCGTGAGGGGGTCCAGGCCGGCGTACACCTTCTTGGCCCGCTCGGCATCGCCGCGGAAGCGGATGTTGCTGAAATCCGTTTCGACCATGCCGGGATCGATGGACGTGACACGGACCGGCGTGCCGTTCAGGTCGATGCGCAAACCCTCGGTGATGGAGCGCTCGGCTGCTTTGGTCGCGCAGTACACATGCCCGCCGGGATAGACCATGTGACCGGCGATGGAGCCGAGATTGATGACATGGCCGCGGCCACGCTCGACCATGCCGGGCACCACTGTACGCGTCACGTACAGCAGGCCTTTGACGTTGGTATCGATCATCTCTTCCCAGTTCTGCACGTCGTCTTCCCAGAGCCTGGAGAGCCCGCGGCTGAGGCCGGCGTTGTTGATCAAAATGTCGATCGCACGCCAATCGCTGGGAAGGGTGTTCAGCGTTCCCTCGACCTCATCGCGATTTTGCACATCCAGTTCGAAATAAAACACATCGCCGGCACCCTTATCGCGTAGTTCGGTTTCCATCTCCTGCAATTTGTCGAGGCGTCGGGCACACAGCAGCAATCGTGCGCCATGACCGGCAAAGGCGCGCGCCGTCGCCGCTCCGATGCCACCGCTGGCGCCTGTAATCAGAACGGTCTTGTTCTTAAGCAGTTCAGCCAAACTGGGCTCCTTCGATGCGTAGCAAATGTGTAACGCGATACGTGCTGGAAGTCTTACAGAAGGTGGTTGTGCCGGGTGGCGTCCACAGGCCGCAGGTGACGCGCTGCGGCCTGTAGACGCCGGTTTACCGGTGCGATGCTTACGGCTGCGCGGCCCCGCTTGCGGCTGCAGGGCTGGTGGAGGTTTCAACACCGATGGCCTGGCCGGACACGACCAACTCTACGCGGCGGTTTTGCGCGCGGCCGGCGGCAGTGCTGTTGTCGGCAACGAAGCCGGTAGCGCCGTACCCCGCGGCGGTGATGTTGCTCTGCGGCACACCATTGTTCACCATGAAGTTCTGCACGGCCCCGGCGCGGTTTTCACTTAGCTTCTGGTTGGTAGAAGGCGAGCCGGTGGAATCGGTGTAGCCCTCCACCTGCACCTTCAAGCCCTGGTAAAGCTCGAGGATGGTGGCGACCTTGGCCAAGGATACCTGTGTATTTTGCTTCAAGGTGTACTTGCCGGTATCGAAGAGAACGTCGTTGAGATTGACGACCAGGCCGCGCGGAGTTTCTGTCGTTTGTAGAACGGCATTCAGCTGTGCCAATAGTTTCGCGCGGAGTGCCGCAACGCTTTGTTGGGCGGCATCAGCCTGGCGCTGCGCATCGGCTGCCTGAGCACGGGCGTTGGCAGCATCGGCATCGGCGCGAGCTTTTGCCGCTTCGGCCTGGGCACGTTGCGCGGCGGCGCGGTCGGCATCGGCCTGGGCCTGAGCCGCCTGCAGTTGGGCCTGCTCTGCCTGCTGCCGCGAGGCCGCGGCCTGTTGCTGTGCGGCGACTTTGGCATCCTGCGCTTGCTGCTGACGCTCGTTGGCCTGCTTGCGCAATGTGGTGATGCGGGCGTCTTCGGCGCGCTGCACGGCTTGGCGGGCAGAAGTAAACTCCAACTTCACATCGCGGTGCTTGCTGTCCTGGATCTGCTGCGCGTTGGTGATGTCGGTGTTGACCTCGGCCATGATGTCCGGAGCATATTTGTCGGCACCGGTGTTCAGCGCGATGCGTTGTGCGTTATAGGCCTCGAAAAGCGCAAGCGGCGTATGTTCGCGGTCGGTGATGGGCGCCGGGTTGGATTTGCGCCCGTCCGTATTGGCGTAAAGGCCGCGCGGCAAGAGGGAATAGTGGATATTCACTGCTTGCAGGATGCCCTGCGTGTCTTTGCGGAAGACATTTTGCAACACAATCACGTCGCTGGGCGTGGAAACGGCATAGTAGGGCTCGGCAGTCACGATCATGCCGAAAGACTGGAAGTTCGAGGTGACCTCAAGGCTGGCCTTGTTGCCGGCCAGTTCCAACTCACCGAGATTTTCGGGGCGGCCGTCGGCGGAGATCGCCCAAAGCACATAGGTGAGATACTCCGGACCGAAGCCGTTGGCGGGCGACATGCCCTCGAACTTCACCGAAATGTTCGTTTTGCCGGTTTTGGAATCGACCTTGGCTTCGCCGTGCGCCTTGGGCATCAGGTTGGTGCCATCGAAGCCGACCATGGTGGAGCCGGAACGGTTCAGGTAGTTCACGGCGTCGAGATCGCGTTGAACGACCTTGACGTGATAGACGAAGATGCCGTTCTGGGTGTCCGCGACAAGGTCAGCGGAGCGTGCGCCGGGGGCTACCGCCGTGGGGTTCGCTTCTTGCGCTCGCAGGTGCGCGGAAAGGGCGGTAAAGGTCAAAAGAGCCGCCGGCAAGATGGCCAAGGCTCGGGTACGTGCGTGAAACATCGTTTCTCCTTGCAGACGTGAAGCGCGGAAGCGGTCGCCTGCGGGCGCAGAAGTATGCGCTCAAAAGGTCGGATGCCCCCGTTTTCTGAAAGGTAGTCCTTTGTTTCACCTTCGGACAGCCGTTCGTACCCTACTTTTGTGCACCTTCGTACCGCTTTTGAGGGAGAAGCTCAATGGATCAGGGTAGAAGGTGGCATGGCCGTCAGCCGTTCGTAAGAGGTTCGGCCTGTACAGCCAGGTGCGCGCGCAGTATCGATGGACATACCCGAGACAGGCTCAAAAGAGGGAGGGCTAGCGTACGTAGGCGAATGTGCCACAAAGATTGGTGGTATTGGCCAGGGCGTCCGGCGTAAACACAGGCATTTGGGAACCTGAAAAGAAGGCCAGCTGCAGGTCGCGGCCGGAAACATAGGTGGCAATCCACTGCGTGTCTTCCGACCCACACAGCGTGTTGTGGTGGAGAAAGGTTTTCGCCGCGGGAATGCTGGTGCGGTACAGGCTGCCGGAGCCGTTGGTTGCGCTTTGCCCCGGAAATAGTGCGGCGGTTTCAACCGGCTGCAGATCGTGGATCTGGGCCACGGTAAAGGCGGAAAAGTTGATCGCGATCTTTTGGCCCGCAAAGGTAATGTCGCCGGTGATGTGCTTGGCCGTGTTGCCGGCGGCGCGCCAGTTGCCCTTTTCCTGGGCCGCGACCCGATATAACGTGGTGCCGCAAATGGTGATGACGAGCAGTGCCGCGATTCGATTCATCCTTTGAGCATGACAAGTCTTGTCGATTGCAGCAACTGTCCGCTCGCCTCATAACTGTCCATCGCCGCACATTCAGGGCTATGACAGATTCAGCCGTCGGCTACGTTCTTGCAGAACCCGCGGAAGATTGGTTTCCACCCAATGCGTGAGCGCATGCACCCGCTCGGCGACTTCTTTGCCGAGTGGCGTCAGGCTGTATTCCACCTTTGGCGGCTTGGTCGAAAACACCACGCGGAGGACGAAACCGTCTCCTTCCAGGGCCTGGAGCGAATGAGCGAGCATACGTTCACTTACGCCGCCAATGTGGTTTCGCAGTTCGCTAAAGCGATGGGTTCGCTGCAAAAGCGTGATCAGAATCAAGCAGCTCCAGCGAGAGGTGACGTGGTCCAGAACGGTGCGCGTAGGGCAATCGGCCGCGTACAGATTGCCCTGCTGTTTTCGGGAAGAGCGAGCCGCGATGGAAGGCATGTAACCAGCTTACAGAAATGTACGTACTTCTCAAAAGTAAGCTCATGGCCTAGTTTGAAAAGAGCAGGAAAGAGAGGGCATACAGATGATCGTCGTTACAGGCGCTAATGGGCAGCTAGGTCGGCTGGTAGTGGAAGCGCTACTGAAGGTCGTTGACAAACAAAAGATCGTCGCGGTGGTGCGAAACATCGCGAAAGCACAGGAGCTACAGCGAAAAGGCGTGCAGGTACGGCAAGCGGATTATTCCCAACCGGAAACGCTGGCAGCTGCCTTCCAGGGCGCGGAAAAGGTCTTGCTGATCTCGTCCAGCGAGCTTGGGAAGCGGGTAGCGCAGCATGCCGCGGTGGTGCAAGCAGCGCGCACCGCCGGCGCAAAGCTGCTTGCCTACACAAGTATCCTGAACGCGGATACTTCCACCCTGCAACTGGCGATCGAGCACAAGCAAACCGAACAGGATATCCAGGCTTCCGGGCTGCCCTATGTTCTGTTGCGCAATGGCTGGTACACCGAAAACCACACCGGGAGCCTCGGCGCGGCGCTTGCACACGGCGCTGTTCTGGGCGCAGCCAAAAACGGTCGCTTTGCCGCGGCGCCGCGTGCGGATTACGCCGCGGCTGCGGTCGCTGTGCTTACGGGAACCGCGGACGTCAACAAGATGTACGAGTTGGGCGGCGACACACCATATACCTTGCAGGAGTTTGCCGCGGAGGTGAGCCGGCAAGCAGGCAAGCCCGTGGCGTATCACGATTTGCCGGAAGCCGACTACGCCAAAGCCCTGGTGGGGTTCGGCCTCCCGGAGCCGGTGGCAAAGGCGATCGCGGATGCTGACGCCGGAGCGAGCCGTGGCGAGCGCACAACCACCTCACATGACCTGAGCCGCTTGATTGGCCGCCCAACGGGCAACTTGCAGCAGGCCGTGGCAGCGGCGCTGGCCGCGCCCGATCAAGCCGCGCCCACTCATTGACCAAGGATGGCCGTGCCGGCCAACTCCATCGAGTGGGCGATGCGGTCTTTCCACACAGCAGGGCCGGTGATGTGGACGCTGGTGCCATGGGTATCGACGGCAACGGTGACAGGCATATCGACGACCTCGAACTCGTAGATAGCCTCCATGCCAAGATCTTCAAAGGCCAGCAGGCGGGAGTGCTTGATGGCCTTTGAGACAAGGTAGGCCGCGCCGCCGATAGCGATCAGGTAGACAGCGCGGTTGTCGCGGATGGCATCGATGGCCGCGACGCCGCGCTCGGCCTTGCCGACCATGCCGAGCAGGCCGGTTTGTTCGAGCATTTGCCGCGTGAACTTGTCCATGCGCGTGGCGGTGGTGGGGCCGGCCGGGCCGACGGCCTCATCGCGCACGGCGTCGACTGGACCGACGTAGTAGATGAGCTTTCCGTCGAAATCAACGGGCAGCGTTTCGCCCCGGCTGAGCATGTCTGTCATGCGCTTGTGAGCGGCATCGCGGCCCGTGAGCAGCTTGCCGTTGAGCAGCAACACATCCCCCGGCGCCCAGGTCGCGATCTCGGCACGGGTGAGCGTGTCGAGGTCGACCCGCCGGGCTCCCGAGGCGAGCGGGTCATAGGTGAGCTTTGGCCAGTCTTCGAGGTTCGGCGGGTCGAGGTACACCGGGCCGGAGCCGTCGAGTACAAAATGAGCGTGACGGGTGGCGGCGCAGTTGGGAATCATCGCGACGGGCAGGTTGGCAGCGTGCGTGGGCCAGTCTAGAATCTTTACATCGAGAACCGTTGTGAGGCCGCCAAGACCCTGTGCTCCGATGCCGAGCGCGTTGATGCCGTCGTAAAGATCGACACGCATTTTTTCGATGTTTGTACGCGGACCGCGGGCTTTGAGCGCCTGCATGTCGATCGGGTCCATGAGGGATTGCTTGGCCAGCAGCATGGCTTTTTCGGCGGTACCGCCGAGGCCGATGCCGAGCATGCCGGGCGGGCACCAGCCGGCGCCCATCGTCGGCACAGTCTTTAGCACCCAATCGACCACCGAATCTGATGGATTGAGCATGACGAATTTGGATTTTGCCTCGGAACCGCCCCCCTTGGCCGCAACCGTGACCTCCATCTTTTGCCCGGGAACAAGGGTGACCTCGACCACGCAAGGCGTGTTGTCTTTGGTGTTTTTGCGGCTGAACGCTGGGTCGGCGAGGATGGAGCCACGCAACCGGTTGTCGGGGTCGAGCCAGGCTTCGCGCACACCCTGATCGCAAATGCCTTGCAGGCTCATGGTTGCCGGCGCATCGCCTTTGCTGAGGCGGCACTCCATGCCGAGCTTGATAAAAACGGTAACGATTCCGGTGTCCTGGCAGATGGGGCGATGGCCTTCGGCGCACAGGCGCGAGTTGACCAGAATCTGCTTCATCGCGTCTTTGGCTGCAGGCGATTGCTCAAGATCATAGGCACGGGCAAGGTTCGTGATGTAGTCGACCGGATGGTAAAAGCTGATGTACTGCAGCGCGGCGCGCAGGCTTTCGATGATGTCGTCTTGTTGAAGGGTGATCATGGTGCGTCGGGCGTCCGAACCCTAGTTTACGCGCTTGCGTTTCCGCCGAATCGGCGCGTGAAGTGTTAGCCGGTTCGTTCAGGTGAGCGCCGCGCGCACCCAAGTCACTTTTCCTCTCTTCGGCCAGAGCACTCATTTTGCGAAAGAAGTACAGGAGCAAGGAGAAAAGCCGCATCAGACAGGGGAGGAGCAACACCTGTGGCTGCAAGCAGCACCATTGTCGACATCCGGGGATTGCGCAAGGTTTATGGCGGTAAGCAGCCGGTAGCGGCGGTGGATGGCATCGACCTGCAGGTACGGGAAGGTGAGCTGTACGGCCTGCTTGGGCCCAATGGCGCCGGCAAAACGACGACGATTTCGATCAGCACCACCCGTGCTGTGCCGACAGCCGGCAGCGTGCACATCGCCGGCGTGGATGTGGTTGCCCGTCCGGCACAGGCCCGGCAGTACATCGGCGTGGTGCCGCAGTACAACACGCTCGACCGCGCTTGCACCGTTGCGGAAAACATCCAGTTCCATTGTGTGTACTTCGGCATGAGCCGTGCTGAAGGCCGAGCGCGCACGGCGCAGTTGCTGGACCAGTTTCGGCTCACCGACCGTGCAAAGGCCTACCCGCAGCAGCTGAGTGGAGGGCTGGCGCAGCGCGTGCAGATCGCGCGTGCGATCGCCCACCGGCCCAAGGTGCTTTTTCTCGACGAGCCGAGCGCTGGGCTCGATCCGCAAAGCCGATTGGCGATGTGGGAGGCGGTTCGCGGGTTGCGGCGTGAAGGCATCACGGTCGTGCTGACCACGCACTACATGGAAGAAGCGGATGAGCTGTGTGATCGGCTGTCGATCATCGACCATGGCCGCATCCTGGTCGAAGACACCCCGGCGGCGTTGAAGGCGACGGTGGGCGGCGACAAACTTTATGAGTTGCGCCTGGCCGATGGCAACGCGGAAGCCCTGCGCGCGCGGCTGGAGCCGCTGGATGGCGTGACCGGGGTCGAAGACATGCCCGGCGGTCTACGGGTACTGGCACGGGGGCAGGATGGGCTGCTGGCCGCGGTGGTGAGTGTGGCGTCCCAGCACGGCCTGCGCGATCTGTCCACGGCGGAGCCCAGCCTGGAAACCGTATTCATTCGGCTTACAGGAAGGGAACTGCGTGAATAAAACATCTGCCGGACAGTCAGCGAATTACCTGCGCGCCTTTGGCGGCCTGTTGCTGCGCGACTTTTATGTTTTGCGGCGAGAGCTTGCGCCGTTTCTCGTGCGTGTCGTGATGAACCCGCTGCTGTTTCTGTTCGTTTTCACCTATGTGATGCCGCACATGACGGGCAGTGCCGCTGCACAAAGTCCCGCGGCGCGAATGGCCGGCATCGCTGGCGGGGGCGGCTTCGGCACGGTGCTGCTGCCCGGTCTCATGGCCGTAGCAATCATGTTTTCCGGTATTGCCGCCGTGGCGCTGCCCTTGGCGCAGGAGTTCGGCATCACGCGTGAGATCGACGACCGGGTGATGTCGCCCTTGCCGATCGAGGGCGTCGCGCTCGAAAAGGTGATGTTTTCCGCGCTGCAAAGCATGCTGGCTGCGGCGATTGTGTTCCCGCTGGCGTATTACATCCCGTCCACGCCGGTGGAAGCGCATGTATCCAGCTGGCCATTTTTGCTGCTTGTGCTCCTGCTGGGAAGCCTGGTGGCGGGGGCGCTTGGCCTCGTCATCGGCACCAGCGTGCAACCGAAGCAGATTGGATTGATCTTCGGCGTGGTGGTGATTCCAATCACATTCCTGGGCTGTGTGTATTATCCCTGGGCCGCGCTCGGAAGGATTCCGTGGCTGCAGGGTGGCGTGCTGATCAGCCCTAGCGTGTACATTAGCGAAGGTCTGCGCGCGGCGCTTACGCCGGGAATGGGGCACATGCCCGATGCCATGATCCTGGGCATGCTGGTCTTCTTCCTGGCACTGCTCACGTGGCTGGGCATGCGCGGGTTTCGGCGACGGGTCGTGAGCTAACCACGGCGGCAAGGACAGGGTCGTCGCGCAGGCGACCATCCTGCTATGCCGCATTGTTGCTTTGCGATAGGGCAGGGAGAATCTACTCAGCCGCCACCGTATATAGGGGCGCCACCGGCTGTACACGCTGTTTGTTGCCCAGCTTTTCCGCTAAATCCGCTGCAATGACCGCGCCGTGGAACCGCCCATTTTCGATGAACACTTCATTCGTGCGCTCGCCCGCAACCACGACACCAGCGACATAAATGCCGGGCACGTTGGACTCCAGCGTATTCGGCTTGAAGATGGGACAGCGGGCGTTATCGGGGTCCAGATGCACGCCGAGAGACTCGATAAACGTAAAATCTGGATGGTAGCCGGTGAGCGCGAAGACGAACTCATTCTTGATCACCCGCTCGCCTTCGGGTGTAGCCAGGGTCACCGTATCTTCGGCAATGTCGATCACAGAAGTGTTGAAATAAGCCTTGATTTCTTCATTTTTGATGCGGTTTTCGATGTCCGGTTTGATCCAATACTTGATGTGCCGGTGCAGTTCCGCGCCGCGATGCACCAGTGTTACGCGCGCCCCGTGCCGCCACAGATCGAGCGCGGCGATGGCGGCTGAATTTTTGCCGCCGATCACGAGCACATCCTGCGCAAAAAACGGGTGCGGCTCGTTGTAATAATGCGCGACCTTGGGCAGGTTTTCGCCCGGAATCCCCAGATGGTTGGGTAGGTCGTAGTACCCCGTCGAGACGATGATCTTCCGGGTGCGATGGACGTGTTCGCGTTCGAATCGGTCGATGGTGTGAACGGAAAACTCCCCATCAGCGCCAGTCACTCTGTCAACACGTTCGTACTGGCGCACATCGAGCGCGTAGTGCTGGGCGACCTTGCGGTAATACTCCAGCGCTTCGCCGCGGGTGGGCTTCTGGTTGGGTGAGGAAAACGGCATATTGCCGATCTCCAGCAATTCCGGCGTGGTGAAAAAGGTCATGTGCGCCGGGTAGTGAAAGAGCGAGTTGGTCAAACAGCCCTTGTCCACCAGAACGACATCGAGACCCTCGTTTTGCGCGTCGATGGCGCAGGCCAGACCGGTCGGGCCTGCACCGATCACGAGAACGTCATGGAGTGAGTCGCGCATCCGTCATCACAATGGATGCGGATCAGGGCAATGCCGATGCAGAACAGAGCCGCAGAGCGCCGTTCCTGCATGCATCTTCGTGCATGCAGGATGGCTATGCGGGACGATCGCAGTCCCGCATAGCCGGAATATGGGTAAAGCGACACGACTCCTCTTTTGCAGCAACTATGCGTCGATGTCCACCAATTTGTGACTGATGGCGAACAAGGCGAGCTCCAGCCGGGTGGAAACGCCGGTTTTATCGAAGATATTCGATAAATGCCGCTTCACTGTTTCTTCCGAGATGGTGAACTGCTTGGCAATGTCCTTGTTGGAGCAGCCTTCGACGATGCAGCTGACCACTTCGAGCTCGCGGGGCGTAAGGCCGTAGGTTTTCCGTTCAGGAACAGCGGCTGCCTGCTGCATCAGCTCATGCAAGGCTGTAAGGAGGTTGATGACGCGCCGGCCGCCGATCCAATAATCGCCGTTAAGGACAGCGCGCAGCGATTCCCAGAGGTCGCTGGCGACGGAATCTTTGAGCACAATGCCGCGGGCCCCGATTTGGAGCGCCTCAATGACCTGTTGCGTGGAGATGGTGCTGGTCAGCAAGAGGATCTTTACGCGCGGCGAGCGGCTCATGATGGCGCGCATGGCTTCCAGGCCCGGCAGGCGCGGCATCGCCAGATCGAGCAGAAGAATATCCGGTTCGAGTTCCAGGGTTTGGGTGACCGCCTGATCGCCGTCTTCGGCTTCGCCGACCACTTCGAACTGATGGTCACCCTTCAGCATGTTGATGACGCCGAAGCGCACCACCGGGTGGTCGTCAGCAACAACAATGCGGATAGCTCCCGAGCGATTCAGAACCGGCGCCGGACCAGGGGCGCTCGCGGTCAAGGGTTTCCGTGCAGTGGACATCATGGGGCTCTCCTAGAAATTGGATGGAACTTTGGTAACTCGTTTTGACCTTAAGTAACCTAAAACTTTGCGTCCAGCATACGCCGAAGGCGAACGCACGCCGGCGGAAAATCGGCAAGGATCGATGTATTGAGGGTGGTTCCTCCTTCGAGCAGGGCGGCCAATTCCTGCAATTCGCGTGCACCGACCATCCCGCACAGGCCCTTGATGGAATGCGCTTCACGCCGAACAGAGGCGAAATCGCGGGCAAGGGCGTGTTGTTCCATGCGGCGGTGGCGGTTGGCAATGTCGTCGAGGGTGAGGACGTACAGTTCGCGAAGGGGTTGCGGCTGGAATTTAAGAGTCATTGCCCTAAAGATGACTTCGTCAAGCGGTACGCTTTTTAAGCTGCCTTCAGGGGCTCCTGAGGAGGTGCCGAGCGCCTCACCAGTGAAACGAGCCGTATCCGTCACTTCCGCCTGGAATCGATGCGAGATGTCGGCCTTTCTGACAATTTGCCGCGTTTTCTGTGCCGCTGCGATGGCTTCGCTGAGTTGCGTTGTTGCAAACGGTTTAGCGACGAAAGCGTCAAGCGAACGTAGAACACCCTCTGAAGGCCGGCTGCCGCTCATGCCGATGAGCAGGGTGTCGGGCGCGATGGCGGACCGCAGGGCTCCGACGAGCGCCGCGCCTTCGAGGCTGGGCATTTGCAGATCCGTCAACACCAAATCAAGAATGGGAGCCTCCCGCAGCAGCACCAAAGCCTGTTCGCCCGAAGCGGCTATCTCCACCGCGTCGCCTTGCAAGGTGAGCAGCGCCAAAAGCAGTTCGCGCATCACCTCGTCGTCGTCGATCACCAGG
The DNA here is from genome assembly GCA_964246645.1 of uncultured Acidobacteriaceae bacterium. Taxonomy (GTDB): domain Bacteria; phylum Acidobacteriota; class Terriglobia; order Terriglobales; family Acidobacteriaceae; genus Granulicella. The sequence goes on along the minus strand of CAXTRN010000001.1, from coordinate 1,051 downwards.
ACAGCTCTGCCCCTCGATGCACCGGTGTTCATAAAAGCCTCTTTTCACCTGCAGGGGCCGACAGCTCGTCGTTGACGCATTGGCGGCTTTGCCGCGGTCTCCGTGCTGCCCGTGGTCACGCACCACCTTTCGTATGTCCACGGGGCAGACTGCCAGCGTACAGTGTCCCCATGTGCGGGTGCACGGAAAGTCTGGAAGGCCGAGAACATCACGTGCTCGCAGTTTGTCTGGACGTTACGTCGCTGGCTATCCCCCGTAAGCGGGATTGCCAGCGATGAAAGGTCACGTGGCGGTGTGGATGGCGCTGTGGTGGCAAAGCGCCCTTGTGGTTCGTCTGGGCGCTCCGGCAATACCGGAACACCTGTATTTCGAACGAACTGTCGAAATATCCGGCGCACATAGCGGCCTGGCCTGTGTCACGCTGGATGCGGAAACGCTGGCGCACACGGCGTCGCCGGCGCACACGGATCTGCGTGTGTTTGCGGGTGCCGATACAAGCATGGCTGCTGGCAAAGAAGCGGAGGTGCCGTACTTTCTTACCGAAAGCGGACCGGAGCCAGTGGGGGATGCGCCGGCAGCCGTAGAAAATTTGACCCGGCACGGCGATGCTTTGCACTTCGATTTGCGCATGCCGGCACGCCCATATGCGGAGGTGCGCTTGCTGCTGCGTGGACACAATTTCGTCGGGTCGGTGCGGGTTTCCGGCATGGAGCGCGGCAAAACCACCTCACTGGGAACGTTTGCGATCTTCGATCTGGAACAGGTGGGTTTGGGAGAATGGACCATTTTGCCGCTTGCTGAAACAGAAGCACCGGTGCTGCATGTCGATCTGAACCTGCGTACCCCGAACGGTGTAGCTGTGCGTACACCGCCGCTAGCGCTCATCGCGGGCGCGGCTGTGGCGCCGAGCCGTGAACGGCAGACCCTGTTCACAGCCGTGGCTTCGACGGGTGCGGTGCGACAGGAAGGGGACACGTCTGTGGCGGTGCTGCGGGTACCCGCGCACGTACCGATCGAGCAGGTTCGTTTCGTGTTGGCACCCGGGTACCTT